>WHTT01000019.1 GCA_009377605.1 Luteitalea sp. | reverse complement strand
GGACTCGCGGTCAACGTGATCACGAAGAGCGGTGGGAACGAGCTGCGGGGATCTGGTGGCTTCACGTATCAGCCGTTCGACTGGAATGCGGATAACACGAGTGCCAGCACCGTGTTCGATCTTGCTTCCGAGCTTGGCGGCGGGGAGCGGATCTCCACCGGCGGCAGCCCGGTACAGGCTCGGGTGAGCCAGTTCGATGGGAGCCTCGGAGGGCCTATTCAGCGAGATCGCATTTGGTTCTTCGGCTCGGCACGCGTCTCTCGCGTCGAGGCCGGCATCGGCCGCATCGACAAGCAAGTCAACGACATTCAGAGCTACTTTCCTGGCGCGGAGCTGTTTCCGAACGAGATCAAGGGCTTCCAGCCCTATGCGAAGGTCACCAGCCGCCTCGGCACGGCGCACGAGCTCGTCGGTGTCTTTCAACGCGACCGCACGGCGGGACAGAACAACTGGGAGTACCTCTACGAGCCCATCGATGCGTACTCCAATGGCGGCAATCTGTACAACGTCAAGTTGACTTCCGCGTGGGGCGATAGCCTCACCACCTCCTTCTCGGTCGGGTACAACGACAAGCGCGGGAACGACGAGAGCACCTATACGGCGTTCGGGTTCGAGGGGATCGGTCCCAACATCGAGATCTACGAGGGGACGGAAATCACCGAAGGCGTCATCACGGGCAACGGGCAGATCCTCGAAGGCGGCAACCTCGATTACAGGACCTACTCGCCAGCTTCGCTGTGGCTCATGCGCGGCGACATCACCTACTACAAGCAAGGCTGGGGCGGATCGCACGAGATCCAGACAGGCTTCTTTCTGGAGCCGCGAAACACGTACGATCAGACGCGCCTGTACTCGAACGACGGTTTTTTCGAGGAGTTCCAGACGCCGGTCGATCTGAGCAACCCGTCCCTCGGTACCATCCCGTTTCAGCGTGTTTATGCCGATCCGATCGAGATCACGACTCGCCAGGCGCGCGATAGCAACTACGCGTTCTACCTGCAGGACGATTGGAAGCCGACGGCGCGATTGACAGCTAACGTCGGGATGCGCTTCGATTATGTGAAGCGTGTGGACAAGGTCTTCGACATCACACGTCAGCAATCGTGGACGGTTCAGCCCCGTGTCGGAGCCACGTATCTCCTCACCGAGGATGCGAGGAACGTGCTGCGGGCAAGTTGGGTTCGCGTGGGCGAGCAGGTGATGGGGCGCGATGCCGTGACCACGTTTGGCGCCGACAACACGGTCTCGACACGGACGCTGTACGACAACGACCTCGACGGCGAGTTCGAGACGGAGGAGCTCGACCCGGCCTCGACCACCGCGATCGCCACTGAGCAGATCGACGAGGATCTCCACCAGCCCTACGTCGACGAGCTCATCGTGGGATACAGGACGCAGCTTCCGGGGCAGATCGGCATTGACGTGGCGTACATCAACCGCGCGTACAAGGACACGTGGGCGGAGCTCGAGATCAACGGTTTCTGGCCGGAGGCGCCTGGGCAGCCATTTGGCGGCTGGGGCCGCATCGATCCCAATCGTGGCGAGATCACGCAGCAAACCAACAACTCCTGGAGCCAGTTGAAGTACCAGGCCCTCGAGCTCACCGTCACGAAGAACATGTCCAATGGGTTCCAGTTCATGGCCGGCTTCAACCGCCAGTGGCACAAGATCGACGGTACCTGGAACCCAACGGACAGGGCCGGCTACCTCGAGCCAGACGCGTTCGCGAATGATGCGAACCTCTACATGCCGCGCGGCAACAACGATCGCAACTCGCTGCCGGATACGGGCAACGCGCTGAGCTATGGACCGACGTGGATGAAGTATCGCGGGAACCTTGGTGCCGTGTGGCAAGCGCCGTGGGACCTCAACGTTGCCGGCAACCTGACTGTGCAGGCTGGCCCATGGTCGGGAGCGATTCTCACCCGACTGCCAGAGGGCGATCCGGAGGTCACCCGCTTCGGACCGGATCGGTTCACGCTGCCAGACGGCACGACGCAATCGAATCCGCTCGCGACGCGGAATCGCTACGTCTACGACACGCGCGGAGAGGGCCAGATCCAAGCGCCTGTGATCACCACGGTCGGCCTGAAGATAGGGAAGCTCTTCAGAGTCGATCGCTACCAATTCGAGGTTGCCGGCAGCATCTTCAACTTACTGAACGGCGGCGATTTCACCCAGTTCTCCTACAACAGCGCGTATCAGAGCTGGAGCCCGAACTTCTTGGAGATGCGTAACCGCCAGCCGGCACGTGCGTTCCAGTTGACCCTGGTCGGCCGGTTCTAACGAGGCGAGTAGCGAGGGGTCCAAAGACCCCTCGCTACGTACCTTCCTACCGTCCGCTCCGTCTGTAGCGCGCGGCCTTTCCGCTTTCGCGCTTCGCGCTTCGGCGGACCCGCCGCTGCGGCCCGCGAGACGCGGGCCGCCAACCAGCACTGGTTTTGTCGGGTCCCGACGGGACCCGACGGGGGCGAAGGCGGGCAGGCCGCGCGACCTATCTCTGAGAAGGCGTCGTGACAAACGGCGTTGTCACGACGTCGGGCTTCTCTTCCGTCTTCGACGCAGCAACCATCTTCTCAACCTCCTCCATCAACTTTGCATTCTCGAGGACGAGACCGTCCTTGATGGTGTGCACGATCCCGCCGGTGCGACGCATCTTGCGTTGCGGGTCGAGCGTCAACGCGCCGAACGAGTAGAGAAACCGAAGGTTGTAGGCTGGGCTGCCATCGACGATCACGAGATCCGCCGTGAATCCGGGGCGGACGAGGCCAAGCTTCGGCTCACGGAGCGTGACGGCGCTGTTCTGTGTCGCGGCGCGCAACACCTCGAGGGTATGGAGGCCCGTCTCGCGCAACAATTGAAGCTCGCGAACATTCGAGAACCCAGGCCGGGCCCGAGAAACGTACAGGATGGGGGGCGCGGGCATTCTATCGCGGAAAAGGGGGGCCAGCCGGGCCAGCCCTGGGGGCCATCGCGGATTGCGCAACTCATCAGCTAGGGTATGTGGTATACATGCTACACGGTCGAAAGTTCGCCTTGGATCTCAGAACATCGAGACGGCGCTCCACGAGGTCCTGCCACGGGCGCGTGACGGGCCTCCTCTCCCGTTCGGCTGGGACGACATGAGGTATCGCGGGAAATACGCCATCATCATCGTCGCCACGGTCCTGGTTTCGACGGGCTGTGGAACCGGGGCGGGTGATCTCCCAGAAACGGTCGAGTTCAACCGCCACGTTCGGCCGATCCTGTCGGATAGCTGTTTCGTCTGTCATGGCCCGGATGCCGGGACGCGCGAAGCAGAGCTCCGCCTCGATTTTCGGGAGACCGCGACGGCCAAGCGGGACGGCTACGAGCGTCCGGCGATTGTGCCCGGCAACGCCGTCCAGAGCGAGCTCATTCGACGGATTGGCCACGCCGACGCGGATCAGCGCATGCCCCCCGCCAACACGCGGAGGCCGCTGACCGACCGCGAGATCGCGCTGCTCGAACGGTGGATCGAGCAAGGGGCCAAGTGGGAGGCGCACTGGGCGTATCTTCCGCCGAAGCAGCGGCCGCCCCCCGAGACAAAGCTCGCTGAGCCATTCGTCCGCAATCCTATCGATCATTTCATCGTCTCGCGGCTGGAAGCATTGGGGCGCCGTCCATCGCCGGAAGCCGACCCAATCACACTGGTGCGCCGGCTGCACTTCGATCTGACGGGCTTGCCCCCAACGCCGGAAGAGCTCGAGCGTTTCACCGCGGACCGGAGCGCGGACGCGTACGAGAGGCTCGTCGATCGGCTGCTCGCCTCCCCTCACTTTGGTGAGCGGATGGCGATGCTCTGGCTCGACCTGGTCCGGTACGCCGACACGGACGGATTCCATGCCGATCTCCACCACAACGTTTCGCCCTTCCGCGACTACGTCATACGGGCGTTCAACACCAACAAGCGGTTCGATCAATTCACACGAGAGCAGCTTGCGGGTGATCTCCTTCCGCACGCCACGTACGAACAGCGGGTGGCTGCCGGATTCAACCGGATCGGACAGATCACCAGGGAAGGAGGGGCTCAGCCGAAGGAGTACCTGGCGGTATACGCGGCCGATCGGGTTCGCACCGTCGCCACGACCTGGCTCGGCTCGACCATGGAATGTGCCGAATGCCACGATCACAAGTTCGATCCCTTCACACAGCGCGACTTCTATCGCATGACGTCCTTCTTCGCCGACATCAAAGAGCAGGGCGTTTATCTGAACGAGAACCTGGTTCCGCCGGAGATGCCGCTTCCCACCCGCGAAGAGTCGACGGAGCTTCGCGCGCTCGATCGGCGCATCGACCAGCTCCGCCGCGAGGGCGCAGGGCGGGGCACGCTCGACGCCCTCCTGCGGAAGAGAACGTTGCTGCTCGAGAACGTGCCGCACATGGTGGCAACGAATGCCGTCGAGCCACGCCACATGCGGCTCCTCGCGCGTGGGAATTGGCAGGACAATCGCGGTGAGATCGTCCAGCCGGACGTGCCCGACTTCCTGCCGCCTCTCGGTGTCGACGGCCGCCGCGCCACGCGGCTCGATCTGGCCGACTGGCTGGTGTCGCGGGAGAATCCGCTCACGGCCCGCGTCTTCGTCAATCACGTGTGGGCGAAGTTGTTCGGAACCGGCCTGTCGAAGGTCCTGGATGACCTCGGCTCGCAAGGGGAATGGCCGACGCATCCGGAGCTGCTCGACTGGCTCGCCGTGGAGTTCATGGACAGTGGCTGGGACGTGAAGCACATGGTCCGCACGATCGTGACCTCGGCGACGTATCGTCAGTCTTCGGCGACGCCGCGCGAGCAGCGCGGCTTCGATCCAGAGAATCAGCACTTCGGCCGGCAGGCGCGACTGCAGCTCGAAGGGGAGCTCGTCCGCGACAACGTGCTCGCCGTCAGCGGCCTGCTCTCCCGCAAGATCGGTGGACCGAGCGTGAAGCCGTATCAACCGCCAGATTACTGGTCCGATATTCAGACGTTTGGCGCCGACGGTCCTGCCTCGGAGTGGGTGCCGTCAGAGGGTGAGGATCAGCATCGACGCGGCTTGTATACGTACTGGAAGCGTTCCTTCCTGCATCCTGCGTTGATGGCGTTCGATGTGGCAGACCGTCAGCAGTGCACGGCGCAACGTCCGCGTTCGAACACACCGCTGCAAGCGCTCGTGCTGCTCAATGATCCATCGTTTGTCGAGGCTGCACGTGCGTTCGCCGAGCGTGTGATAACGGAGGGCGGTGAAGGGTTCGAGGAGCGGTTACAGTGGGCCTACGCACAGGCGCTTTCCCGGCCGCCAGACCCCGCTGAAGTGGAAGAGCTCGCGAGGCTCTTCAAGGGCCAGCTGGCCTGGTATGTCGACCATCCCGAGGATGCGGTCGAGATCACTCGGGTCGGGCTGCATCCACCCGCCAGCGAGCATCCGGAGGCCGAGCTGGCGGCCTGGACCGCTGTGTCGCGTGCAATCTTCAACCTGCATGAGATGATCACGAGATACTAGTGATGGATACGCACACAGGGCGCGACCAACGCGAGACTCGTCGAGAATTTCTCACGCGCTCCGCCCAGGGCATCGGGACGATGGCGCTGGCGACGCTGCTGCACGGAAGCGGCCTCTCGGCGGCTGGGGCGGACCGCGGAACGTCGCATCGAGCGGGGACCGGACCCTGGAGGGGCATCGTCAATCCGCCGCACGTGGCTCCGCGCGCGAAGCGCATCATCTATTTGTACATGGCGGGCGGCCCTTCCCACCTCGAAACCTTCGACTACAAGCCGACGCTCGTGGACATGGACGGCCAACCCATGCCGCCCTCGATCACAAAGGGACAGCAGCTCGCACAGCTCCAAGGGCGGATGCTCCGGTGCATGGGCCCGCAGTTCCCATTCGGCCACGTAGGCGAATCGGGCCAGGAGATCTCGTCGCTCTTCCCGTATACGCGGCAGATTGCCGACGACATCTGCATCATTCGCTCGATGCAGACCGAGCAGATCAACCACGACCCGGCGCACACCTTCATGAACACCGGTTCGATGATCACTGGGCGCCCCAGCATGGGAGGGTGGCTGGTCTATGGCTTGGGAAGCGAGTCGGAAGACCTGCCGGGATTCGTCGTGATGACATCCGAAGGCGGCGCGGAGGGACAGCCGATTGCCGCGCGGCAGTGGCACAGCGGGTTTCTTCCCGGCCGATTTCAGGGCGTCAAGTTCCAGTCGGCCGGCGGCGCGGTCAACTACGTCGATCTTCCCACTGGTGTGCCCTACGAGGGTCAGCGTGACCTGATTCGAACGATCCGACGTCTCAACGCCATGAAGCAGGGCGCGACAGAGGATCCAGAGGTCGCGACGCGCATCGCGCAATACGAGATGGCGTTTCGCATGCAGGCGAGTGTGCCCGAGTTGGTCGATCTCTCCGACGAGCCACAGTACATCAAGGACCTCTATGGCACGGCCGGCGCCGACGGCAGCTTTGCGGCGAACTGTCTGCTGGCGAGGAGAATGGCCGAGCGGGGTGTGCGCTTCGTTCAGCTCTACC
The DNA here is from genome assembly GCA_009377605.1 of Luteitalea sp. Lineage (NCBI taxonomy): Bacteria > Pseudomonadati > Acidobacteriota > Vicinamibacteria > Vicinamibacterales > Vicinamibacteraceae > Luteitalea > Luteitalea sp. The sequence goes on along the minus strand of WHTT01000019.1, from coordinate 78,984 downwards.
ACCGCGGGTGGGACCATCACGGCAAGATCAAGGACGGCTTGGAGGAGGTCGCCGGCCTGGTCGATCGCGCCTCAGCCGCGCTGGTGCTCGACCTGAAGCAACGGGGCATGCTCGACGACACGCTCGTGATCTGGGGTGGCGAGTTCGGCCGAACGCCCATGGCCCAAGGCACAGGACGGGATCATCACATCAAGGGATTCTCGATCTGGCTGGCCGGCGGCGGCGTTCGTCCCGGCATGACCTACGGCCGCACCGACGACTTCGGATACGAAGTCGTCGAGAATCCCGTACACGTGCATGATCTCCACGCGACCATTCTCCACATCATGGGGATCAACCACGAGCAGCTGACGTATCGGCATCAGGGACGCGATTTCCGCCTCACCGATGTGCATGGAAAGATCGTCCGCGACATCCTTGCCTAGGTTCGCCATTCTCGCTGTTGTTCTCTTGGCCACCGTTCTCGGCGCGGTGGCTCTGAGTCTCGAAGCGTCCAATCTGCCCCCGCACATTCTGTTTCTCGGTCGCCTCCATCCGGCCCTCGTCCACTTCCCGATCGGTGCGCTGGTTCTGGCCGCTGTCCTCGAGGGCGCGGCGCTCTTCCCTCGCATGCGTGAGCTGCGCGTCGCCGTGCCGTTCCTCCTGCTGCTCGGCGTTGCGAGCGCACTAGGGGCCGTCATCGCCGGCTACGTTCTCTCACAGGAAGGGGGGTACGACGACACGCTCGTGTCGCGCCACAAGTGGCTCGGCGTAGCGGTCTTCGCCCTCGCCTCTGGCGGGCTGCTCCTCGCGCTGGCGGTCAGGCGCCGAGACTCGTTGCCTATCCGGTACGCTCATCGGGTCGTTCTGTTTGCCACCACCGGGCTCGTGCTGGTCACCGGCCACTACGGCGGGACGCTCACCCACGGTCCGGGCTACCTCACACGCTACCTGCCGGCGTTTCTTGGCGGCGGCGCCATGCCCAACGGCAACGGCAATCAGCTCATCGAAGATATCGACTCGGCCCTCGTCTTTCAGGATCTCGTGCTGCCGGTGCTCGAGCGCCGGTGCGTCAAGTGCCACGGGCCGAGCACGTCGAAGGGGGACCTTCGCCTCGACGGGCAGGCGGGCATCGAGAAGGGCGGCCGGGATGGACCGGCGCTCGTCGCTGGCCATCCGGGTCAGAGCGAGATGGTTCGTCGCATCGTGTTGTCGCCCCTGGACAAAGATGCGATGCCGCCGGACGGCGAGGCGCCGCTCGACGTCGGCGAGACCGAGGTCATCCGCTGGTGGATTGCCGGTGGGGCGTCATTCGAGGCCCAGGTCGCCGACATGGCCGGCGCTCCTACCTCCGTGGACACGTATCTGAGGAGGATTGCGGCACCGAGGCAGCCACGAAAAACTGGAATCTTTGCGCTCGAGGTTCCCGATGCAAACGGGGAGTCCGTTGCGGCCGTCGAGCGCGCGGGCTTCTCGGTTCGGCGGCTCGGGCCCGATGCCCCCTTCCTCGCGGTGAACGCGCTTCCAATTCGGACCGACCTCTCCGATGACGATCTCGCAGTGCTGGATCGAATTCGCGATCAGGTCGCCTCACTCGATTTGTCGGTGTCCCAGGTCGATCACCTCGAAGCGGTTGGGCGCATGCGGCATCTCACCGACCTTCATTTACAGCGAACTCGTGTGACCGATGAGGACCTCGGGCATCTCTCCGGACTTCGGTACTTGGAGTATCTCAACATCCACGGGACGGACGTGTCGGACGCCGGCCTGGAGAAGCTTGCAGGGCTGAAGAGCTTGCGCCGTTTGTACCTGTGGCAAACGAACGTTTCCGATGAGGGAACGAAGAAGCTGAAGCTGATTCTTCCAGAGCTCGAGATCAACATGGGGAGTGGCTTTTCGGAGGCCGCCACTGAGGTATCGCCGTGAGGGTGTGGCTCATGATGGCAGGGCTGGCCGGCGTGATCACTGCCCTCTTGGTGATCACGCGCCCAGCCGAGCAAGATGTCGACGACACTGTTGAACAGGCTCCGGCTGCCGAGCCAGAACAGGCCGATGGCGGCAAGTCGCGGCAGGTCCGAGGCGTCGAGCGCGACTACAGCTACGCCATTCGTGTGGTCGATACGCTGGCGCTCTTGGGACGCGGGCCGGAGCTCGTCGTCGTTGACGTCTCGGATCCGACGTCTCCGGTTGAAATGGCGGCGCTCGACCTTTCGGACACCGTTCGGGATATCGCCTTCGCTGAAGGCTTTGCCTATGTGGCGGCGGGGGCCGCCGGCTTGCGCATCATCGACCTGAGTCGGCCCCGATCTCCGGTCGAACGCGGACATCTGGTGTTCGATGACGGCGCCAACGGCATCGACGTGGCGGAGGGGCGAGCGTATGTGGCGGCGCGGTCGCAGGGGTTGCGCGTGGTGGACATCACGGACTCGTCCAAACCGCGAGAGATCGCGCGCCTCCAGACGCCAGACGAGGCGGCCGACGTTGTCGTGAGGGGTGAGTACGCATACGTGGCCGCCTGGTATGAGAGTGTGCAGGTCATTGACGTGTCGGATCCTTCGGCTCCGGAGGAGGTGACCGTCGCGGGCTTCGACGTGTTCGAGAATGGTGCGGCCTGGTCGCTCGAGACCTCCGGCGATCTCGTTCTGGGCGCGATTCCGGAGATCGGCATACGGATCGCCGACATCTCGGATCCTACCGAGATCGAAACGCTGTTGACCTACCGAAGGCTGTCTGCGCCGGTCGCCGTCGCAGCGTCCGGCGATCTCTGGTACGTCGCCGACCAACGAGACGGTCTGTGCATTCTCGATCTGAGCAATCCAGAGGCGCCGCGCGAGACTGGCTCGCTCACCTTGCCAGGGCGTCCGATGGCGGTCGATCTCGTCGGTGACTATGCGTACGTCGCGGCGCGCGAGGCTGGGCTTCGAGTCGTGGACGTCTCGCGTCCACACGCTCCGGTAGAGGTTTCGTATCTCGATCGGACGGACGAGATCATCGACGTGACGGTGGCTGGTGACCGCCTCTATGCCGTTGGTGAGCAGAATGGCGTCACGGTATTCACTGGCACTGGCACTGGCACTGGCACTGACACTGGCTCTGGGGCGGCGCTCCAGCAGCTTGGTTACGTTCGGGGGCGTCCGCGGCACGTGGCCGCGCAAGGAAGCCGGCTCTATCTGGCCGAAGGTGAGAGCGGCGTGCGCGTGATGGATACCGCCGATCGAGACGAGCCTCGAGAGATCGCTCGGTTCGAGACACCCGGTGAGGCTCGCAGGGTCGCCGCCATCCAGGGACTCCTGGTCGTGGCCGACGGGAATCGAGGGTTACGGCTGATCGACGCGTCGCGGCCCGAGCGGCTGCGGGAGATCGGGGCGTACGAAGCAGATCGGTCCGATGACTCGGGCGCCAACGTGATGGATCTCCTGCGGACGCCGGTCGCGGCATGGGATCTGGTCTTGGATGGCAATCGTGCGTACGCCGCGTTCGACGACGGTATTCGGGTGGTGGATTTCTCCGACCCGTCCCGACCAAAGGAGGTTGGCCGTCTGGTCACGCCACAGCGCGTCTACCGCCTGCTGCTGGACGGGACGCATCTCGTCGCAGCGTGCGACGATGGGGTTCGTATCGTCAGCGTAGCGGACCCGGAGCGGCTGCAGGAGCTGGCATATCTGAGGACGGCCACCTTCGCCACAGGTCTCGCGCTGATCGGCCGGCGTCTTTACATCTCGGATCTCGATGGCCACGTCACGGCAGTGGATGTGTCGAATCCGCGGCGACCGCGAAAGATCTCCGAGCGAAAGCTGGCGGATCGCGTGCTTGCGCTGGTATCGTACCGCGACCGTCTTTTTCTCGCCGCCGCACATGAGGGCGTGAAAATGGTGGAGCGCAGTCGTGTTGACGGAGGCTGAGTCGCTCTATGCTTCCGGACTTTGGCTCAGAGTTCTGGCTGTGGCAACTGATCGGCAAGCTGCATCCGCTCGCGGTGCACTTTCCGATCGGCCTTCTCGTCACGGTTCTCTTCCTCGAAGCGCTGACGCTCGGCGGAAAGCGGACGGAGTTGCGGACCGGGATCCGCTGGCTCGTCTACATCGGGGCGGGGAGTGCCCTGATGGCGGCCGCGCAGGGTTGGATGCTTGCTGCAGGTGGCGACTACGGCAGCAACATTGTCGAGTATCACCGGTGGATTGGCACGAGCACGGCAGTGCTGGCGTTGGGGACGGCATCTTTGCTGTACCGCGCACAGCGGACAGGGTGGAAAAGCGACCTCAACGCCTACCGAACAGTCCTTGCGCTCAGCGTGATGTGCCTGACGATCGCCGGGCATTTTGGCGCCATGCTGACCCACGGCCGGGACTATCTCACCGGCGCGCTTCCATGGAACCAGGCGCCTTCCGACCGGGCGCCTGCCCGCGAGACTGCCGAGCTGCTCGCCAGCTTGGCCGAGGTACAGAAGGTCGGCACGGCGTCGACGGAACAGTTGGACCGTCTCAACCTCGCCGTCCGCGGCGTGTTTGCGCACAACTGTTTCGAGTGCCACAGCTCCGACAAACAGGAGAACGGGCTCAGGCTGGACAACCGGGAAGCCGTCATGCGCGGCGGTGATGGGGGCCCAATCCTCGTGGCCGGCCAGGCCGATCAGAGCGAGATCATGCGGCGGCTGCTCTTGCCGCGAGACGATGACGAAGCGATGCCATCCGAAGGCCGCTCCATCGCGCCGGAAGAAATCGAGCTCATCGGAGCGTGGATCGATCTGGGAGCGCACTGGGCGGACGGCGACACCAAGACGTTCCGTGAAGCGGAGCTGAAGCCCAGGACGCCGGAGGTTCCACCAGGCCCGCCTCACCTGCGCCACCCGCTCGATCGGCTCGTGTACGCGTACTTGCAACAGAACGACATCGAGTGGCCCAAACCGGTAAGTGACGAGCTGTTCATTCGCCGAGTGTACGTCGATGTCATCGGTCTGCTTCCGGAGTTCAGCGAGGTCGAGGCCTTCGTGGCCGATCGCCGCCCCAACAAGCGCGTCGAGCTCATCGATCGACTCCTCGCGCGCGAGGCTGACTACGCACAACACTGGCTGACCTTCTGGAATGATCTGCTGCGAAACGACTACGCCGGCTCTGGATACATCGATGGGGGCCGCGTCCAGATCACAGAGTGGCTGTACGACGCCCTGGTGAGCAACAAGCGTTACGACGAGATGATCCAACAGCTCATGTCACCGGATGAATCATCCGAAGGCTTTATCAAGGGCATTCAGTGGCGCGGCGCGGTCAACGCCAGCCAGCGTACCGAGATGCAAGCCGCGCAAAACATCTCGCAGTCACTCATGGGACTGAACCTCAAGTGCGCCTCGTGTCACAACAGCTTTGTGAGCAACTTGACGCTGGACCAGGCCTACGCGTTTGCCAATATCTTTGCCGAGTCCGATCTGGAAATCGCGCGCTGCGATATTCCGACCGGGAAGATGGCACGCACCGGTTTCATCTATCCCGAGCTCGGTGAGGTCGACGGGACGCTGCCCAAAGAAGAGCGATTGGAACAGTTGGCAGCCGCCCTCGTCAACCCGAAGAACGGACGGCTCTATCGCACCATTGCCAACCGGTACTGGAAGCTGCTTTTCGGCCGAGGCCTCGTCGAGCCGGCCGATGAACTGGACAACCTCCCCTGGAGCCAGGACGTGCTGGACTGGCTGGCCACGGACCTGATGGAACATCAATATGACTTGAAGCATCTCTTGCGGACAATTCTCACGTCCCAGGCCTATCAGTTTCCATCCGTCGGGCTGAAGGATGCCGCAGATGCGACATCGGAAGACTTCATCTTTCACGGTCCGCTGCCCCGGCGTCTGTCTGCAGAACAATTTGCCGACGCCCTCAGCCAGACGCTGAGCCCTGTGTATTCTTCCGTGGCGTTTGATCCTTCCGACGACGTCGGGACACAAGCGCACTGGATCTGGTTCGATGCCCGGCAGAACGGACGCCCGGCGCTGCCGGCGCCCGGCACCTATTACTTCCGCCATTCCTTCAAATTACCGGTGGGGCAGGTTGCGGAGGCGTCGCTCCTCGTTTCCGTGGATCAGGGCTTTCGGCTATTTCTCAATGGCGACTTCGTCGCCGAGGGCCGCGACTGGCGTCAGGTGCAGCGGCTCGACGTCACCGATCGGCTGAAAGCCGGGGCGAATCTCCTGGCCATTCAAGGCGAGAATGCAGGCGCCGTCCCCAATCCAGCGGGTCTCCTCCTGGATATGCGCGTGACCTTTACCGGTGGCGCGGTTCGAAACATCATCTCGAACAAGGCGTGGAAGGCTTTGGACAAGACGCCGCCGGAAGGTTGGGAGCAGACAGCGTTCGATGATCAGTCCTGGCGAGCTGTGAGAAGCTTCGGCACGGGTACGAAGAACAGACACTGGGGACGGCTGCTCGCGTTCACACACGAATCGGATGCAGACCGACCGCCGTTCGCGCGCGCGTCGCTCGTGCAGAACGATCCCTTCCTGGAAGCTCTGGGCCGCCCTGTCCGCGACAATGTCGTCACGTCACGGACGAGTGAGACCACCCTGCTCCAGGCATTGGAGCTGATGAATGGACCGTTTCTGGACGAGGCGGTGGCCCGGGGGGCACGTCACTGGTTGCGCCGCTATCCTTCCGCGCCGGAAGACATGGTTCAACAGATTTACATGCAGGCCTTGGGTAGGCGGCCGGTCGATCGGGAAGCGCAGACGGCGCTCGCGGCGCTAGGACCCAATCCAGACGCGGAGTCCGTGGAGGACTTACTGTGGGCTGTTGTCCTGCTGCCTGAGTACCAGATCGTTCACTAGGTAGGGACGCCTCGCCGAGGCGGCCGTCGTCTCGCCGAGGCGTCCGACAGCCAAGGAGAGCCATCATGGAAACGCGAGAAACCCGCAGATCATTTCTCAAGAATGTCGGCGCCGGTACGCTTGCGGCGATGGCGGCCACGCTCCCGAGCACGCCGTTTCTCGCCGGATGCCGCAGGCGAACGACTTCCAAGGCCGACACCGTGATTCTGCTCTGGATGGCGGGCGGCATGGCTCACACCGAGACCTTTGACCCGAAGCTCTACACGCCCTTCGAAAAGGGGCTGGAGAGCAACCGGCTGCTGAGCACCTTTCGATCCGCGCCGACGGTTGTCGACGGGTTGTCTTTTTCGGCGGGCCTCGAGTCCCTAGGCCGGGTGGTGGACAAAGGCACCGTTATCCGCTCCTACCGCGCCGCCGACATGGGGCACATCCTGCATTCCCGGCATCAGTACCACTGGCACACCTGCTACGAGCCGCCGCAGACCGTGGCCGCGCCGCACATCGGCGCCTGGATCGCGCGGGAGCTGGGGCCGCTCAATTCTGTGATTCCGCCGTTCATCAGCATCGGCCAGCGGTTCTCGGTCGGGGAGGCCGAGGAGCTCAAGGCGTTTCATACGGCTGGTTTTCTGGGCGCTGAGTATGGCCCGTTCTTGATTCCCGACCCTTTGGCTGGCCTCGAGAACGTGCGTCCGCCAAAAGGCATGACGCCGCGACGCTTCGAACGTCGGCAGCTGTTGTACCGTGAGCTAGTCGAGCGAAGCCCGCTGGGCGAGCAGGGCAGTGACTATCAGAAGGAGTCACTGCTCCGGTCGATGGAACGCGCCTACAGCCTGCTCGATTCGCCGGAGGCACAGGCCTTTGATCTGAGCCGCGAGCCCCGCGAGAGCTACGAGCGATACAACACCGGACGCTTCGGTCTCGGCTGTCTGCTGGCCAAGCGCCTCACGCAGCAGGGCGCGCGCTTCATCAGCGTGACCACGGAGTATGAGCCCTTCATGGGCTGGGACACGCATGAGAACGGCCATACCCGGACCGTGCAGCTCAAGAAGACGATTGACAGGCCGGTGGCGCAGCTCCTCGAGGACCTGGATGAAACCGGTCACCTGGACCGCACGCTGATCGTGCTGGCCAGCGAGTTCAGCCGCGACATGTTGGTCGAGGGGCGCCCGGCAGCCAAGGTCAAGGACCAAGTGGACGTACCGGACATCATCGAGAAGCCATCTCAGTACGGCATGCACCGGCACTTTACCGACGGCTGCTCCATGCTGATGTTTGGCGGTGGCATCAAGCGCGGTTTCGTCTACGGCAAGACAGCCGATGAGCGCCCTTGCGAGACGGTCGAGCGCCAAATCGTCATCGCGGAGGTCCATCAAACCATCTACCATGCCCTCGGCATCCCGCCGGACACCCATTACGTGGTTGAAGGTCGCCCCTTCTACACGACACCCGAGGGGACCGGGAAGCCGGTAATGGAGCTGTTTGCGTGAGATTCCAAGAAAGCGTCGTCAGCCCTCACGGCTGTTCCGTGTCATCGGTTGCTGCACGGCCGGCCGCTGCGTCTGGCGCCTCTAGCTCCTCCAGAAACTCCGCGGCGGTCTGAACCCGAATGCCATGCCGCAACAAGCTCGAGAAGTGACGACGGTTTTCGGTGAGCACGAGCTCTGCGCCCGCGACGCGTGCCGTCTCGGCAATGTGCAAGTCATAGACGCGTCCGCCAATCACGCCGTCCTGTGCGGCGGCGCGAAGGAAGGGCAGGCGAAAAGCGTCGGGCAGTCCAACCACATCAACACGGGGGAGAATCTCCTCCTCGATGAGACGCAACGCCTCGACTGGATCCAGGCGAAATTCCACCGGCAGCCGTGTTGACACCGAATAGAACTCTAGACAGCAATGCCAGGCGGTCTGACAGCGGCCAAGGCGTCCCTCGGTCAGGGCATCTATTACACGCTGTGCCGGCACATTGGGATGCTCGAGCTCGATCAGACCTGCAATCAGCAGACTGGTATCGAAGAAGATGCCATCTACCAGGGCCACCGGTTCCGTTCCTCTTCGATCAGCTCTCCTACGTCGACGGTGGGGCGAGACGCGGTGGTGGCAGTTGGTCTTGCCACCAGCCGGTTCGCTTTCCCTCGTCTGACCAGCTTCGGCCGTGGAGCCGTTCGCACCAAGCGGATACCCAGATCATCGACCTGGATATCCACCTCGCTCCCTGGGACCAATCCCGTACGCTCCCTGATGTGGGCAGGAATAACCAGACGACCTGCCTTGTCAATGGTGATCGGCATACCAACATGATACCATCGCCACTCGAGGACTGACGAGTATGGATCGACGCGACACGTTGAAAGCGCTCCTGCTGGGAGCCGTAGCTCCGGTGGCCTTTGTGAAAGAGCCGGCCAGTCATGTCACGGTCGCGCAGTCCGGCGCCACGCCAAAGCGCATGACCAGCCCGTGGCATCGCTTGCCGGACACGACATGGACGGGCGAGGCCTACTGGGCCAATCGACTCCAGGACTGGCGGGTGCGCGACGGCGCCTTGGAATGTGTGGGGCGTGGGGAGAACCGCACCGTGTCCTGTCTGACCCATCAACTTGGCAATGGCCGCCTGGGTTTCACGACCAACGTTCTGCTCACCGTTCCGGCCGAGGTGCCAGGCTCCGATCGGAATCGACTGGGCTTCAGCGTGGGCGCCAAAGGACCTTGGCCTGATTATCGCTCCGCGGCCGTCCACGGCCAGGGGCTGCAAGCGGGTGTGACCACGTCGGGCCACCTGTTCATTGGCGAGACGCTCGGTTCTCATCCGCCCCTAGAGCAGTCGCTCCTGCACGGGGGCGTCGTGCTCTCGCTCGATGTGTCGCCGCCGGTCGACGATGCGAAGGGCTATTCGATGGTTCTCGAGGCGCGCGATGCCGCTTCGGAACGCGTCTTGGCTTCGATGCAGGAGCGTGTGGCCGACAATCACCGCCTGGAGGGAAACGTTGCGCTGCTGAGCCACTATGAGCCCGCCTCCCCGGACGAGACCGATCAGGTCACGGCGCAGTTCTCGCGCTGGACACTCGAAGGCGAGAAGCTGACAGCCGGCGAGGGCCAAACGTTCGGCCCGATCTACTTCGCGCAATATACGCTGGAACAGGAGCGCCTCAAGCTGACCGCTCAGCTCGCACCGCTCGACCTCCCGGAGTCGCATCGAGTTCATCTCGAGGTCGAGCGAGACGGGCAATGGGATCCTGTGGCCACGGCAGCCCTCGCGTACCCGTCGAGAACCGCGCAGTTCCGATTGGACGACTGGGACGGGACGCGTGCCTGGCCGTACCGCGTGCGGCTCGAGCTGCCGCTCCGCGACGATTCGACGGAAACCTACACATACCAAGGCACGATTGCCGCAGAGCCAACGAGCGAGGCACGCTTGAGAGCGCTCGTCTTCAGTTGCAACCACGACGCGGCCTTTCCCGATCAGGACATCGTCGATCACGCGTCGCAACACGACGTGGACCTCGTCATGTTCCTGGGCGATCAGTTCTATGAAGCGAACGGCGGCTTCGGCATTCAAATGGCACCACTACCGAGCGCGTGCCTGGACTACTTGCGCAAGTGGTATCAGTTCGGCTGGTCGTACCGCGAGTTCTTTCGCCGCCGGCCAATGATCTGCCTGCCGGACGACCACGACGTCTTTCACGGCAACGTATGGGGAGAAGGCGGCAAAGCGACGATTGCCGAAGGTAACGCCCAGACACGGCAGGACACGGGGGGCTACAAGATGCCGCCGGAATGGGTGAACCTCGTGATGACGACGCAGACGAGCCACATGCCGGACGCGTACGACACCACGGACGTGAAGCAGGGGATCCACGTCTTCTACGCCGACTGGAAGTATGCGGGGATCAGCTTCGGTGTCATCGAAGACCGAAAGTTCAAGTCCGCGCCGAAGAACGTCCTGCCGAGGGTGGCAAAGGTCTGGAATGGGTACGCGGAGAACCAGGCGTTTGACCTTGCCGCCCACGTCTCTCCCGAGGCGCAGTTGCTCGGCCAGCGCCAGCTCGACTTCCTCGACGCCTGGGTGAGGGACTGGCGGCACGGCACCGAGATGAAAGTTGTAGTCTCGGCGACGGCGTTTTGCACGCTCCAGACGCTTCCGACGGGCACGCTCAACGATCAGGTGACGCCCAAGTTACCGGTTCCCGGCGCGGGCGAGTACGTCGACGACGATGAGCCAACCAAAGACATGGATTCGAACGGTTGGCCGCAGAATCGGCGCGACGAAGCGCTGCGCCTGATCCGCAAGGGTTTCGCCTTCCATCTCGCGGGGGACCAGCACCTGGCGAGCGTGGTGCAATACGGCGTCGACGACTGGAAGGATGCGGGCGTGGTCTTCACCGTGCCGGCGACCTGCAGCATCTGGCCGCGCCGTTGGTGGCCGCCCGTGGGCCCAGACCATGAGCCCCTTCCCGGACAGCCGCGCTACACGGGCAATTTCAAGGACGGGTTCGGCAATCACATGACGGTTTATGCTGCGGCGAACCCAGTGCGAACGGGCCTCACGCCGCCGACGGTCTTCGACCGCGCGACGGGTTATGGCGTTGTCACGTTCGACAAGGCGACTCGCGAGGTCAGGATGGAATGCTGGCCGCGCCAGGTCGATCCCGCGAAGCAGCCGAACGGTCAGTATCGCGGCTGGCCGCTCACGTTCAAACAGATCGACAACTACCAACCGGCGCAGCGTGCGCTGCTGCCGACGCTGGAGATCGGCGGTGTGACCGAGCCAGTGCTTAGTGTCACGAACGAAGCGAGCGGCGAGCTGGCGTACATCCTGCGGATCAAAGGTGGACGGTTTCAGCCGTTCGTGCCTGCAGCGGGCGCGTCCTACACGGTCATGGTCGAGGATCCGGATGCCGGCCGCTCGAAGACACTCACCGGCCTGGTCGGTCGCACGGACAACGCGGAGACCATCGTGGTGGAGCTCACTTGAATGGACACTCGTAGTGCAGGCCTTTAGGCCTGCCCGCGGTCAACTGCGCTAGCGACCATGGCCATCGGAACGAAGACATTTTCAGACATCTCACGCGCGACGTTCGAGCACATCAAGAATGACCTTCGCTCTCTCGGCGTGAACGTGCCGAGTGGTGACGACTGCATCATCGAGCATCGTGGCGCACGTGGATCGCTCGCGTACTCAGAAGCCACCGGTCGTCTCGAAGTGAGCATTCTCGAGAAACCTCTCTTCGTGCCCGAGAGTGCCGTGTGGGCTCTGCTCGACCGCGCGATGCAGCGCTACGGTGCCCCGGCTCCCGATAGCGACGTCTAGCAGCGACCCCTTCAAGGCAAATGACCACGGTCGCACCCCCGCGACAGCGGCGAGGTCCATCGGCGCCGCATCCAACCTGACAGGTTTGTCCACATTTCTATATTGGATGTGGCTGGACAAGTCCAAAAACGGATACTCGTATCCGGACCTCATCAGAAGCTCAGCCTAAATAGGGTATTCACGACACTTTCGCTTGACGCGAGCATGGTTGCGATAGTACAACCCGCCACTGTCGCTTTACCAGATGCGCCATTTGGATGAATCAGACCAATCCACTTGGTGCTCCGAGAATGACGTGGCGGTCACCGTCGGACAGGCGGGTGGCTGTGCTGGGGGAGGAGGCTCCATGCAGGTTGTGCGCTCACGCTGGGTTCAGCTGACTACGCTGGCGTTGGTCCTGGCTCTGCCAGTCAGCCTTCACGCGCAGCTCACATCCGGGTCGATCGCTGGCCGCGTCGTCGACGAAACGGGAGGCGTTCTTCCTGGCGCGACTGTGACGCTGCTCGACGAGCGGAGCGGCGACACGCGGTCGTCAGTGACGAGCGAGACGGGGGAGTTCCTCTTTCCCGCGCTTCAGCCCGCGACGTACACGCTGACGATCGAGCTCGACAGCTTTGCCCCCTATCAGCTGAACAGTCTGGTGCTGCCTGCCGGCGAGACGCTGTCGCTCGGCGGCATCGAGCTGAAGGCAGGCGGTCTGACCGAGACCGTGAACGTGACCGCCGAGGGAAGCTTCGTGCAGACGCGCAGCTCGGAGCGCTCGGCCCTGCTCGACTCGACGCAGATGCAGATGCTCTCGGCGCGCGGCCGAGACCCAATGGAGATCGTCCAGACATTGCCCGGCGTGCAGTACCGCGGACCAAGCGAGTCCGCCGGGTCGGGTCTTGGCACCAGCGCGCCGAGCATCGGCGGCAACCGCAACACGTGGAACACCATGGCCGTCGACGGTCTCGTTGGCAACGACCTCGGCAGCCCACAAGATTTCAGCAGCACCGTGAGCTTCGATGCCATCAGTGAGATCAGGGTGCAGCTCAATAACTATCAGGCCGAGCACGGTCGGAACGCCGGCGCGCTGGTCAGCATCGTCACCAAGTCGGGCACGCGCGATTTCACAGGCAGCGCCTACTGGTACAAGCGCAACGAGGCGCTGAACGCGAACAGCTTCTTCAACAACAAGAACGATGTGGAGAAGCCGCTCTACCGCTACGACACGGCGGGCTTCACGCTCGGTGGGCCCGTCGCTGTCCCGGGGTGGTTCAACCAGGACCGGCGAAAACTCTTCTTCTTCTACTCCTTCGAGAACGCCGACATCGAGAATCCGCAGGGCCTCCGGCAGGTCACGACACCAACCGAGCGCGAGCGGCAGGGCGACTTCTCACAGACGCACAACCTCGACGGCCAACTCATGGTCATCCGCGATCCGCTCACGGGAGAGCCGTTTCCAGGCAACCGCATACCGGCCGATCGTCTCGAGTCGAACGGTCAGGCTTTGCTCGGTGTGCTGCCCATGCCGAATCGACTCGACCGTGGCTTGACGGAGGGCAAGTACAACTACGTGTTCCAGGAGAGCGTCGAGGTACCGAAGCGACAGCACCTCGCTCGGGTGGACTATCGGCCGAACGAGAAGGATGCGATGTACGTCCGGTATCTGGACTGGTTCGCGGACAACAAGGGCTTTGCCGTGCCGGCCGGCGCGTCCAACTGGGGCCTCGTCGGCGCCCACTACACGTTCCGCGACAGAGGGGCGGTTGGCAACTACACGCGCATCCTGTCGTCGAGCCTCGTCAACGAGGTGACGTTTGGCGGCCGATACAGCACTGAAGACGGCCCGGTCTTGAGCGCGGACGGGCTCGAGCGCGTCACGCGACAATTCACGGGCTTCGATCTGGGACAATTCAATCCGGAGCTGAACCCGCTCGACATTGTCCCGCGCGCCAGCTTCGGCGGCATCGAGTCGCCGGCGAACATCTCATACGACGGACGTTTCCCGTTGACGGGCGCCGACACGTTCCTGAACCTGGCCAACACGCTCACGTGGACGCGTGGCGCTCACACCATCAAGACGGGCGTTTACGCGGAGTGGGTGAGAAACCAGGAAGGGCACACCGGCGAGTTCGCCGGCTCCTTCGACTTTGGGCGAAATACGAACAACCCGCTCGACACTGGTCACCCGTACGCCAATGCCCTCCTTGGTGTGTTCAACAGCTATGCAGAGTCGACGACGCGACCACCCGGTGACGGCACGGCGAACATGATCGAGTGGTTCGCACAGGACACCTGGCGCCTTCCACGTGTGACGCTCGACTACGGGGTACGCTTTGCCTACTACACGCACTATGTCGCACGCGCTGGTCTTGGGGCAGCCTTTGCGCTCGAGCGGTACGATCCGGACGCCGCGCCGCCGCTGTTCGAGCCGGCTCTGCTCGACGGCCGGCGTGTCGGACGCAACCCGGTGACGGGTGAGTTCGTTCCAGTGGGCTTGATTGGCGGGCTGGTGCCTGGCAGTGGTGATCCGGTGAACGGGATGGTCACGAGCGACGACCCCAGCTATCCGGACAGCTTCATGGACCAGCCCAGCGTGCTCGCAGAACCGCGCGTCGGCTTTTCGTGGGATGTGAACGGTGACGGCCAGACGGCGGTTCGCGGTGGCTTCGGCATCTTCCACAACATGCGGAACACGGGCAACCGCGTCTGGGCCGCCTCTCGCAATCCGCCCATCCAGTTTACGCCGTCGATCCCGAACAGCACGTTCGACGACCTGCTCGAGTTCCAGTCGGGCGGCGTCCTCTTTCCGAGTGGCGTCCAGGGTTTCGAACGGGACATACGGACGCCCGTCCTGTACAGCTTCACCCTTGGCGTGCAGCGCGACATCGGTTGGAACACGGTCGTCGATGCTGCGTACGTCGGCAGCCGCGGGGAGCGCTTGCCCCAGTCGCGCAGCATCAACAACGTGCCCTACGGCGCGCGTTTTCTGTCGGCGAACCAGGATGTCACCACGGGTACACCGCTCTCTGACAATTTCTACCGGCCGTTTCCTGGCTACGCCGGCATCACCTTCTACGAGAACTCCGGCGAGTCGAACTACGATGCCTTGCAGGTGCAGGTGAACCGCCGATTCACGCAGGGATTCCAGTTTGGCGTAGCATACACACTGTCGCGGTCGCGCGATATGGGATCGGGCGATGGCGCGGGGCTGCCCTTGTATCAGGACGCAAGGGACTGGTCGTATAGTCTCTCCGGATACGACCAGACCCACGTGGCCGTCATCAACTACACTTGGGATCTACCGCGCGCGAGCCGTCTGTGGAACAACGTTCTCGTCGCCGCGCTGCTCGACAACTGGCAGCTCTCGGGGATCACGGCGTTCGCGAGCGGGACGCCGACCGGCGTGGGGTTCTCGACAACCGATGAGGCCGACATTGCGGGCGGCGGCGATGGGACCCGTATCGGCGTCACGGGTGATCCTCGGTTGTCGAGCGGCGAGCGCAGCCTCGAAAGCTGGTTCGACACGTCCGTCTTTCGTCGTCCGGAAAAAGGAGAGGTGCCGCCGCGCAGCGAGCACGGCAACCAGCGCCGCGACATCATCCGCAATCCCGGCTGGCACAACTGGGACCTGACGCTCTTCAAGAACATCCCATTTGGCGACCGCCGTGCGTTGCAGCTGCGCTGGGAAGTGTACAACCTGTTCAATCATACGCAGTTCTCGAGTATTGACACCGGGGCGGACTTCGACGAGGAGGGCAACCAGGTGAACGAGCGTTTCGGAGAAGTCACCGGCACCCGGCAGCCACGCGTCATGCAGGCGTCATTGAGGTTCTCGTGGTGAAACGAAAAAGGGGACGGACCCCTTTTTCTGGTGATCGCAGGACGAGAAAGGGGCCTGTCCCCTTTTTCCCGATGCTCGCCTGCGCGGTGCTGATGGCGTCGTCGATCGCCGGAGCCCAGGCTCAACCCCACGCTCTGGAGCTTCGCAAAGGTGACCGCATCATCTTGCTCGGCAACACGCAGGCGGAGCGCATGCAACATTTCAACTATTTCGAAACGTTGCTCATGACGCGCTTTCCGGAGCTCGAGCTCACGATGCGCAATCTCGGATGGAGCGCGGATACGATCACGCTTCAGCCGCGGCCGCTGAACTTCCCCGCTGCACCGACGCATCTCGAGGAGCAGAAGGCGGATGTCATCCTCGCGTTCTTTGGCGTGAACGAATCCTTCGAGGGAGACGCCGGTCTCCCAACGTTCGAGCGCGATCTCGATGCGTACGTAAAGGAACATCTACAACGTTCGTACAACGGCACATCAGCGCCACGCGTGGTGCTGGTTTCTCCTATTGCGCACGAGCGACTGCCGCGCCTCGAGCAGGTCGACGTCGCGAGCCGCAACCGGGACCTTGCCAGCTATACGGAGGTGATGCGGCGGGTCGCGGTGCGGAACGGCGTCATGTTCGCCGATCTGTTCACGCCAACCAAGCGTCTGATCGAGCAGGCCGCCGCGCCGTTGACGATCAACGGCATTCACCTCAACGAGAACGGCCACCGGCTCGTCGCGGGCATCTTGATGGAGGCGCTGGGGCTTGGCCCGGACCACATGCGCCCGGCGAGCGGCGCGCAACTGGAGCAACTCGAGGCGTTGCGGGGAGTGGTCCGCGAGAAGAACCAGCAGTTCTTCTACCGCTGGCGGCCGGTGAACGCCGAATATGTCGTGGGCCGCCGCGTGGATCCGTTTGGCTCGGTCAACTTCCCACCAGAGATGACGAAGCTCGACCGCATGGTGGAAGAGCTCGACCGAGAAATCTGGAGGAGCGCCGAGGCGCTCGAGGGTATACGCTATCCATGAGCCCCGTGTATTCTTCGTGCCCTTCGCGTCCTTCGTGGTTGACCCTTCGTGTTCTTCGTGTCCTTCGTGGTGTGCCTTTCTTCGTGCTCTTCACCTTCTTCGTGTCCTTCATCGTGCCCACGGGCAGCGCCCAAGAGCAGAGCACTGAACCGAATCGCGGCGGTGAGATCGACCTCGCGTCGATGGATCCGGAAGTGGCGCTGCAACGGCTGAAGGTGGCCGACGGCTACGAGGTCAACCTGTTCGCGTCGGAGCAGGACTTTCCAGAGCTCGCCAATGCGATCGCCTTGACGTTCGATTCGCGCGGGCGGCTCTGGGTCATGACGTCGCCGACCTATCCGCACTACCACCCCGGCATGGCGCCGAATGACAAGCTGGTCATCCTGGAGGACAACGATGGCGACGGTCGTGCCGATAAGCGGACGGTATTTGCCGATGGCCTGTACCTCCCCATGGGATTCGAGCTTGGCGACGGCGGGGTGTACGTCTCGCAGCAGCAGAATTTCATGTTCTTGCGCGATACCGACGGCGATGATCGCGCCGATGAGCGACGCATCATCCTGCACGGATTTGGTACGGAAGATGCCCATCACAATGCGAGCGCCTTTACGTGGGGACCGGGCGGTGGGCTGTACTTCCAAGAAGGCACGTTCCTGCACACGCAGGTCGAGACACCCTACGGACCCGTCCGCGTGGAATATGGGGCCGTGCTCCGGTACGAGCCACGTACGGAGAAACTGAGCGTCTTTGTCTCGTATCCCTTCGCGAACCCCTGGGGACACGTCATCGACCGCTGGGGACAGAGCTTTGTCTCGGATGCGTCGAACGGTAACAATTATTACGGGACGGCATTCTCCGGCCATGTGAACTACCCGAAAAAGCAGAAAGAGATGGAGCAGTGGACCACCGGAACCAAGGTCCGCCCGACCGCCGGCATCGAGCTCGTCAGCAGCCGTCACTTTCCTGAGGAAGCACAAGGGAATTTTCTCCTGACAAATGTGATTGGATTTCAGGGCATCAAGCAGTACCGGGTCGAAGACAAGGGCTCGGGCTTCGTTGGGATAGAGGTGGAGGCGCTCCTGCAGGCATCGGATACCAACTTTCGCCCCATAGACCTGCAGTTCGGGCCGGACGGCGCGCTGTACGTGGTCGACTGGTTCAATCCGCTCATTGGCCACATGCAGTACTCGCTTCGCGATCCACGACGCGACCACAAGCACGGCCGCGTCTGGCGCATTACTGCCAAGGGACGTCCGGTACTGGATCCGCCTCGGATCGATGGTCAACCGATCGAAGCCCTCCTGGCGTTACTCAAGGCCCCAGAGGACCGGACTCGGTACTGGACGCGGCGTGCCCTCCGAGAGCAGCCGACGGATGCGCTCGTTGCCGCGCTCGACGACTGGGTGGCCGCTCTCGATGCCGGAGACGAGGAATACGAGCACCATCTGCTCGAGGCGTTGTGGGTGTACCAGCATCACGACGTCGTGAAGCAAGACCTGCTGAACCGCCTCCTCGAGGCAAAGGAGCTCCGGGCCCGGGCGGCGGCGGTGCGGGTGCTGCATCACTGGTACGACCGTGTAGAGCAGGCGATGGCGTTGCTGCAGCGCATGGTGCACGATCCCGCGCCGCGCGTGCGGCTCGAGGCGGTACGGGCGCTCAGCTTCATTCCGACCGTCGACGCGGCCAAGGTCGCGCTCCAAGCGCTCGAGAGCCCGATGGACTACTACTTGGAGTACGTCCTCGATTCCGCGATGACAACGTTGAAGCCGGTATGGAGGCGCGAGCTCACGGACGGCCGATCGCTGACGGCAGACCCTCGAGCGATGACCTATTTGCTCGACCAACTCGAGCCGGCCGAGCTCGCATCACTTCCCGGCAGCAAGGCGGTCTATCACGCCTTGCTCAGCCGCCCCGGCATCGAGCCGAAGGCGCGGCAAACGGCGCTGGAAGGTCTGGCTGCGCTGAACGGGACGCAGCCGCTGGCGGAGCTCACGGCCGCCATCGACCGGATCGACGGCACCGAGCCGGAGGGAGGGCGCGCCGGTCGAGAGAGCGAAGACGACCCTCGCGACGATGCTCGGGATGATCCCGATGTGAGCGACGAATTGATACGCATGTTGCTGGCCGCCGATGCCGCGGCGCTCGTTCCCATCAGGCCCCGCTTGGAGCAACTGGCCCTCCAGGGGAAGAGCGACAACGTGCGACAGGGCGCCTTTGCTGCCATTGTGCTGGCGGACGAGAGTGTGGAGCGTGCCTGGCAGCTCGCCTCCGCATCTTCACAAAGTCGCATCGACCTGCTCGAGGGCACGTCCATGCTCCAGGATCAGAGACTCCTGGCGTCCTCGTACCCACACATCACCAAGCTGTTGAACGAACAGAGCGCCTCTGGTGGCTCATCGTCGGGCGCGGCAACCAACGTGCGGGCATCCGCGATACGGGCCCTGTCGCACGTGCCCGGCCACGACGCGGAGATCTTCTCGCGCCTGGCCGGCCTCATCCGTGACGGCAGCGACCAGGCAGCCGCGATCGAGGCGATTCGCCGCAGGCCACAGGAGCGTTGGCCACGACCGCAGATAGCACCGCTCGCGCAGAGCCTTGTCGGCTACGCCGGCGAAATACCGCCGGAAGAACGAACCGACACGGCGTTCAAGCAAGCGACCGAGCTCGGTCGCCAGCTCGCCGGAGCGCTGCCGCCAGCAGACAAGGAACGGATCACTTCTGCGCTGGATACCTTGCTCGTGCGCACGATACGAATCGAGGCCGTCTCTGCGCAGATGCGATTCGACATCGAGCGCTTCAGCGTCGAGGCGGGGCAAGAAGTGGAGATTGTCTTCGTCAATCCGGACGAGATGCCGCACAACTTGCTCATCACGTCGCCCGGCGCGATGGAGACGGTCAGCCTCGAGGCTGAGGCGATGGCTGCAAAGCCGGACGCCTTTGCGAAGAGCTTCGTTCCGGACACGCCCGACGTGCTCTTTGCAACCAAGCTCATTGGCCCGAAGGAGACCGCGCGGTTGCGGTTCACTGCGCCCAGCACGCCCGACAGTTATCCGTTCGTCTGCACGTTCCCCGGCCATTGGCGCACGATGAACGGCGTGATGCAGGTCACCAGGCCGGCGGAGTCCACTGACGGGCAAGGGGCCAGGGAGTAGGGGCAGGGTCAAGGGATCAAGGGATCAAGGGGTCAAGGGGTCAAGGGGTCAAGGGGTCAAGGTTGCCACGCTATTTCTTTGTGCTGTTCGTGGTCTTCTCGTTCTTGGTGGTTGCGGTGCGTAGCGCAGAGGCACAGACCGCGCGCGCAAGGCCGCACGTGGCGTTCGTGACGGGCGATGATGAGTATCGCTCCGAGGTCACGATGCCGATGATCGCAAAGATCCTTTCCGACGAGCACGGCATGCGGACGTCCGTCGCGTACGCCAAGCCCAAGCCGCAGACCAAGGATCATATCGAGGGGCTGGAGGTGGTCGACACCGCCGATCTCATGGTGATCTTCACGCGCTTCCGGCAGCTACCGGATGCGGAGCTACAGCACATCCTCGATTTCGCGAAGTCGGGGAAACCGATGATCGGCCTGCGCACGACCACGCACGCATTCCAGTATCCCGACGGGCATCCCCATCAAGAGCTCAACGACGGCTTTGGGCGGGACGTCTTCGGTCAGCAATGGATCGTGCACCACGGTCATGAGTCCAGCACCGACGTGACCATTCATGAGGGCGGCGGCGCGCACCCCATCTTGCGAGGCGTGGGGCCGTTCCGGGCGCGCTCGTGGCTGTACCATGTGGCGCCGCTGCACGGTGACGACAACACGATTCTCCTCGATGGCACCAGCATCGACTCGAGTCAGCTGGACCGTCAGGACGAGTTCCCGCTCACCCAGCCGGTCGCCTGGACGCGCACGTACCGAGGCGCACGCGTCTTTTTCACCACGCTCGGTCACCCAGCGGACTTCGAGCAGGAATCGATGCGTCGCCTGCTCATCAACGCCATCTACTGGGCCCTTGGACGAGAGGTCCCGACGGGCGGGACAAAGGCGACCGGACCAGAGACGTACAAGGCACCGGAGCCCTTCGATTTGTCGAAGGGGGGATAGGGGAGCGGACCGGAAGTCGCGTTCTAGCCTTGAACGGTAAGCCGCCTTTCGAGTGGATAGCGGATCACGCTGCTGATACGAAGTGTGCTGGCATCGGCATGCCGGGGATTCAATAGATAGTTCGACGTCTTCGGAACAATGACGGAGGGGACTTCGAGAAGCGGTGTCGTGTGCTGCTTCAGCCAGGCATCACCGAGCGCGCGAGTCGCCCCGTAGTCAGTTCGCCAGTTGGGCGGAAGCTCGCCGCAGCGCTGAACGTTGAAATCGGACGGCGCGGTAATCTCGAGCCACTGGTAATCGGCAGGGAGGTTGCCGCGCCGGACGTGATGTACCAACATCTCGAGGAGGGCCGCAGCCGGGCTCGACGTGAGATACGTCACCGGCCGGCCTCTCGAGTGCCAGCGCCCTCCCTTACGCTTGCCGCCTTTACCACTCAGGTCGGCATGGTTGGAAATGCGCCACAGGGTCATAGGAAAATGCCTTCGTCAATGGCGACCAATTCTCCCTCCACCGCTTGGGCGCCCGCTTCGGTACGCAGGAGCTCGAGTGGTGCGTGGTCCTCGAGAGCCGGGCTAGCCTCGCGCAACCAGCGCCAGGCCTTCTCTCGATTTCCGAAAACCTCCTCCGCGAACGCCACGGCGCGGGCGAGGCGCAGGGCCTTGTCTGATTCATCCGCCGTGAGCGATTCATGACGGTTCTTTCGATGTGTGAACGTCCGTTGTGGGATGACCATGGCATGCACCTCCTGGCGCGTGAATCCTAGATCGACGAGCTGCTCGATGATCGTGAGCGGGAGGCCGCCTTCTACGAGGCGAGCAACGGCGGCGTCCGGTGATGCTGACGCGCGAGCGCTGAGCGCGCTGAGGGTCAGTTCCCGTGACGTCGGCTTATGAGGCTTTGGTGCGACACGTGGCATGGTGCCGTCTATTGTACGGCAGTTTGCCAGATTAGAGGAGGGCCGGTCCAGAGCCGTTACTGCCTCGGAATCAGCGAGGACTTCGTGTGTGGTCGTTGGCATGACATCGTCACCTTAGTGCGATAGTCGTGCCAGTCTCTCGATCCTTCGACCAGCCCGAAAATCGGCGCAGCTCGTTGCCTGACACCTGCTGCTCGGCGCGAACGTCGCAGATCTCGCCAATGGATCTTGCGCGGAGATCGCAAGATCTTCTATTCAGTGCGGGTAACAGGGGACTGGCTTAGCGTCTGGCCGCTAGCTTCTGGATTCGAATGTCGCCGTTGGTGGTGGTAGCGCGCAGACTGCACCCGCCGCTGCCGATGGTGCCGGAGAGCGATCCCTCGGCCATCGTACCGGAAGCGGTGACCGGCAGGTCGCTGCTGATTCTGCCGAACGTCACCCTCGCGTTCAGCACGTAGCTGGAATCCTCGCGCAGGCGGATGTGGATCGGCGAGAATGACGTGGCAAGCGTCAGGTCATGGCACTTCTGCGCCTGCCGCGAGGGCGCGACGTCGATGGCACCGTTCCGGTTCTTGACGTCGATCGTCCCGTCGACCTCCTTCAGCACCACGCCTCCAAATGATGTCGTAATTTGCGCCGACCCAGCCACGCTACTTGCCTCGACGCCGCCGTTGGCATTGTCGACCGTGAGCCCGCCTCGCACACCTTCGGCCCGGACCGCGCCAAAGCTGGTCTTCACGTACGCCGACCCGGCCACGTTCACCAAGCGGACGGTGCTATTGCCATTGGACACCTTGATGCCCGCCTTGAGGTCCTGCACGTCAACGGCGCCAAAGGTCGTCGTGATGCTGATGGGGCCGCCAACCTGTCTGCCTTCAACCGACGTGTTCGTCGCAGTGACAGTGAGACCCTTGCCGATATTGAAGAAGCTCAGCGTGCTGAACGACGTCTTGAGCTCGGCCTTGCCCCCAATACCGCGCGCGTCCACCGCTCCGTTTCCGTTGCTGACGATCGCATCGCCGGAAATGTCTCTCAGCTTCACGGATCCAAATGCGTTGGTGACCACTGCGGAGGCCGCGGCCGACACCTCGACCGCGCCATTGGTGTTCGTCAACGTGGCTGCGCCGCCGACGCGAGCGGCGCGCACGTCGCCGAAGCGATTGTCAATGGTGAGCGTGCCCTGAATGTCCTCGGTCCTCACGTTGCCATTGCCGCTGATGACCGACAGGTTGCCGCCAATTCGCCGGCCTTCGGTGGCGCCAAACGCGTTTTCCACCTTGTGTTCCCCGGTGCAGTCGGTGACTGCCACGCGGCCGTGCGAATTGACGAGAGTCGACTTGGCCTTGAGCGACTCCACCGTGAGGTCTCCGAACCGATTCGTCACGTCCAGGGTCATCGTCTCTGGCATGACGATCGTGTAGTCGACCGAGAACGAAAGGTCTTCCTGCTGTCGGCTCGGCTCTTCCGGGTAGTGCGTTCGCACAACGATGGAGGTTGGCGCCTCCTCCACGTCGATTCGAACGTCATCGAGCAGGGCGTCGGCATCGGCGGAGGAGCCCGCGGATACCTTGATAGCGGCGCGAATCTGCAGTTCCGAGCCGGCGTGCGCGCGGATCCGAATATCGCCGTGCCGATGATCGAGGCGGAGCGACTGACGCTGCTGGACCGTGAGCGTCCGCGTGAACTCTCGTGACGCCGTGCGACGTTGTGGAGCGCCCTCGGCCGCGACGGAGAACGCCAACGCCACTGCAACGCACAGTAATCCGCCGCCGATGCGATAGTCGACTCTAGGACGCATGTTTCTCCTGCTCCAAGATTTGCTCCAGCGTGTGTTGCTTCTGCCGATAGATGAGCAACAACTGGTTCCGGAGGTGCGCGTTGAACCGGTTCCGCTCGATTTCGGCGCGGCACTCGGCAATTGCGGCGTCGATGGTCATCAGCCGCTCATGGAGGTTCAGCAGCAGCGGAGACGCCGAGGTGTCGACGGTCGTGGCCGCCAGGCTCGACAAGCCATCGATGGCGCGCACGTACTCGGCTTCGGCACGTTCGACGTCTGCCAATGCCTGCTCGCTCAGGAGCCGCTCGCTCGTGCTCTCGCGGTCGCTCGAGGGCGCTGCGGGACGCACGAGACGCCAGCCGTACCATGCCGTGGGGACCAGAGCGAGGAGTACCAAGACCGCCACGAGCGCGCGCCACTGCGGGATCTGCCACCAGACCGCCCGGCTAGGATGTGAGCGTGGCGGTGCATCCTGAACGCGAATAGCGGACACGATCCGCGGCCACAGCGCGGGGCTCTCCCATTCGCGATGGAGTGTTCGGGCCGCAGCCGACAGATCGTTCCAGAGCTGCAGCTCCATGCGGCATCTCGGACAGCGCTCGGCATGATCCCGCGCGGCCGCGACCACTGCCGGATTCTCGGAGCCCAGCGCTTTTTCGAGCTCGTGACAGTTCACGTTACGATCCTTCACCGGCGGCCAGCGTCGCACTCCGCATTACAGCCTTGAGCTGCCGCTTGGCCTCGAACAGCCGATGCTTCGACGTGCCTTCCGGAATCCCCAACATGCCGGCAATCTCGCGATGCTTGTACCCCTCCACCTCGAACAGCAAGAACACCTCACGGTGTGCCGACGACAGACCGGCCAGCGCCCTCTGTAGCGCCAGCCGCATCGGATGATCGCCGGCTGGCGAGGGTGGGTACGACTCGGCATCCGGCGCCAGCTCTTCGTGCCACGGGCGGGCGACCCGCTGGCGGCCGATGTCGTAACAGGTGTTGAGCAAGATGCGGTAGAACCAGGTCCACACGCCCGCCTCGCCGCGAAAGCTCTGCCGCTGGCGATAGGCTCGCAGAAACGCTTCTTGGACCGCATCCTCGGCGTCAGAGACGTTCCCTAACATGTTGAATGCGAGGCTCTTCATCCTCGGCCCATGAGACTCGTAGAGAGCCTCGAAATCCGCCAGGTCGATGTACAAGCGCGCTCCGTTAGGCTCTTGGACGGCCAGGGAGGCCGAATCGTTGGGAGGAGGCCAAGCTGTCCCAATTTCGCCTTTCCGCATAGAGTAGGCGAGGGACTCACGAGCGGGCTGTTCGCGCAAGTCGATCAGCGCCGGTTCACGACAGGCGCCCTATGCCGTGCCGATGCCACAGCGGTTGTCACCGATGAAGAACCGCTTCCATAGCCGACCTGACGACGCCGCGGCCCTGATCGATACGGCGCGCCGGGCGCGTGAGTATGCCCTCGCGGCATTCTCCGGCTTCAAGGTGGGCGCCGCGTTGGAGACGGCAGACGGCGCCGTGATCACCGGCTGCAATATTGAAAACGCCAGCTATGGCCTGACCCTGTGCGCCGAGCGGGTCGCGATGTTCAAGGCGCTCTCGGAAGGACGCCGGAAGTTCGTTCGGCTCGCGATCGTGGCGGATACCGAATCACCAACCCCGCCGTGCGGCGCCTGCCGCCAGATCCTCTGGGAGTTCGGAGGAGACCTGGAGATCGTGCTGGCGAATCTCGAACGCGAGATCAGCCGGCATCGGATTGCCGACCTGCTGCCGCTTCCGTTCGACGTACGCTCCCTCGGTCGAGAACAGCGCTAGTAGTTGACGAGGCGCAGGTCCCTGAGCAACGACAAGAGCCACGAGGCTTGCCACGGGTTCGCCAGCGTGACGCTCGCGCTCGCGACCGACACGGCCAGCAACAACGTCGCAACACGACGGCCCCAGCGGCTCGACGCCCATCGGTCGAGCTCACCCATCATCGTGACGAGCCACAACGGGCCGAGCCAGAAGAACCACCGCGGCGCGCTGGTGATGCCGCCGTAATTGTGCGTCCGAACGACGTAGAACAGAAACACGACCACGGTGACCGCGAGCGTGAGGCCGCCTAGCCAGCGCTTACCACGACGCTGGACATCATCCCCATCCGGTCGGACGATCCATCGGAGCATTCCCAACCACCCGACGAGAAACAGCGGCGTCAGCGACAGAATACCGGTATGTCCCACCAGCAGATTGAGCGCGTAGACGCGCTTCGGCTCGTGGACCGCATCGATGCCGACCGGATGATTCCAGTAGGCACCGGCATAGTGATACCAGTCGGCGCGCCCATAGGTCGGGACGATGTCCCCAAAAGCCACGTACTGCGTAGCGAGATACGCGATGACCGGCAGGGCGGCATACGGCACGGCACGCGAGAGCGTGCGGCGCCAGGAGGTCGTCGACAGCCACAGGAGGGCGCCGGCCGCAAACGACGCGGCTGGAAGCTCGTTGCAGGCGGTCCAGCCGGCGAATAGACCGACTGCGGCGAATCGCCAGTTCTCCTGCCGATTCTCGAGCTGGATACGGAGCAGGTGATAGAGCGTGAACATCACGCCGGCGGCGGCGACCGTGTGGTTGTTGAGGCTGATGAGAAACGTGCTGACGAATGTGCCAAAACAGGCCGCGCTCATCACGAGACTCCGCGCCCAGGCCGTCTGCGCGTGCCGCTCGAGCACGCGGGCGAGCAGCCACAGCGACCACACGAACGGCAGCCAATTGATCGTGAGCAGGATGGTCCGCGCGACCTTGGTGCGATCGGTTGTGATTTCCCAGCCCAGCGTGTTCTTGAGGAGCCAATACTCGCCTGCCAGCAGTGTCGGCAGCAGTGTCGGCTTGCTGGAGTAGAAGCGTCCCGTCGTAGGGTTGAGGACCTGGTCGACGGTCCACCATCCCGGCTCCGACACGATCCCGACGTCGCGGTGAGTGCCGTCGTACCGGCGGCCGAATCGCCCGCCAATCGAGTACGTCCCGGTGTCGACCAGCGCACGGATGGTGGACCAGCGAGACTGGTCGTTCACAATCAGCACCGGGGGAGCGGAGAGAATCCGGGCGCCGTGGATGCCGGCAGCCACGACGAGCAGGAGTATCAGCGTCGACCCGGCGCGCTGTGCCCGCCCAGCATCCGCCGAAATGCCGTCGTCAGGTGTCATGGAAGGCCAGCGCCGCGTGGTCTCCGTTTGCGGGGCACCTCGCCAATGCGCTCCGCGACGCTGTACATATCACGCTCACGCTGGGCGTACGCTGTGACCAACGAAGCGAGCAGGCCAAGCGACGCGAGCTGCACCCCGACGATCAGCGCCGCCGCAGAGTAGGTCATGAGCGGCCGCCCATGCAAGGGAGGAATTGACGGATCCGACAGGCGAAGGATCCAGAGCACGGCGAGATAGCCCAGGCCGACGAGACCTGCCAGCAGCGCTACGAGGCCGAACGTGCCGAGCAGATGGTGTGGACGACCGCCGAAGCCGGTGAGAAACTTCACGGCTGCGAGGTCGAGCAGCCCCTTCACGCTCCGTGAGAGACCGTACTTCGACCGCCCGAACCGCCGTGGGCGATGATTGACCGGAATCTCTCCCACTCGAAAGCCTCGCGCATGCGCCAGCGCCGTGATGAAACGGTGGAGCTCACCGTAGAGCGCGACCTCGCGCAGGACCTCGCGCCGGTATGCCTTCAATCCGCAATTGTGATCGTGAAGTGAGACACCCGTGCTCCAACTCGTGATGATGTTGAACAGCTGGCTGGACACCACGCGATGCCACGGATCCTGCCGCTGACGCTTCCACCCGCTGACGAGATCGTAGCCCGTCTCCAGCGCAGCGAGCAGGCGCGGCAGATCGGCCGGGTCGTCCTGCAGATCAGCGTCCAGGGTCATGACCACCTGCCCTCGCACGGCGCGGAAGCCGGCCGAGAGCGCAGCAGCCTTTCCGAAGTTCCGTCTGAACCGAATCCCGCGGACGCGGGCGTCTCGACTGGCAATCGCGCGAATCGTCTCCCACGACCCGTCCCGGCTGCCGTCATCGACGAAGATGATCTCGATCTGGATGTCGTCACGCTCGGCGGCCGCAACCAGCTCGGCGTGCAGCTGAGTCAAGCTCTCCCGCTCGTTCCAGATCGGGACGACGACCGAGACGATGCGCCGCTGGACGCGTTGTTCCGGCATCGGGAGTGTGGACGTCTCAGGAAGGATCACGTGCGACAGCTTTCATACCCAAACCGATACGGGAATGCAAGGCGCCTTCTGAGGATAGTATGGGCTGTTCGAGGCTTTCGCGCCTTGCCAGCCCAGCCGCGTCCCGAAAGGAGCATTCATCCTATGAGAATCGCCAGCTTCCTCCTCGTTGGCGTCACGGCAATTTCCGTAACGTTATCAGCGCAACAGATAGACAGCAACACGATCGAATCCTCGTTGAGCCCTGCCGCTCGGACCGGGTGGAGTGAAGACTTCACCATCGCCGGGTTCTCGGGCCACGATGGCGGTGCGCCTGTCGTCTATGATTTCGCACGTGGCCCGGATGGCAAGGTCCTGGCAACGGGGCGCTTTCAGTGGATGGGCGACCGTCGCGTCGATCCCGTCGTGCAGCTCGATCACGATACGTGGCAGCCCGTCCGGCGAGACTGGGGCCGCGAGGTCCCGCTGATCGGGTTTTCCGCAATCGCGGTCAGCGACACCGGTGCAATCGCGCTCAGTACGTACAGCGGTCCGTTCGGCGCCGCACCTGGCGAGATCTGGATGGAGACGCAGGACGGCGCTCAGGTGATCGGACGCCTCCGCGGATCCGTGCGCTCGATGGTGTGGTTCGAGCGACAGCTCTGGGTCGCTGGGTTCTTCGTCATGGAGGACGCCGGCGTGACCAACTTGGCAGTCTGGGACGGCGCGACCTGGTCCGCTCCTCCTGGCGGGCTTGCAAACGACGCCGTGTACCGACTGTCGGTCAGCGATGACACGCTGCTGATGGCGGGTGATTTCACGAGCATCGGTGGCATTGCCGCCAGTCACGTGGCCGAGTGGAACGGCGCAGACTGGACGGCGTACGACCTCACCGAGCCCATCGAGGTCGGGCACGTCTACGCGGTGACCCGCACCGAGGCGGGCGAGCTGTTTGCGGGCGGCGCGATTTCGGGAGGTCTGGTCCGCTGGACAGGAGCGGGCTGGGAGCCTGTCAGCGGGGGCGTCTTCTTTGGAGAGTTCTACGGCGTCGTGAGCGATATGGTCATGCACCGTGGAGACCTGTACGTCACCGGCTGTTTCTCATCCGCGAACAGCATCCCGTCGGATCCTTCGTCTGTTCGCGCGGAGTCGGTGGCCCGGTGGACCGGCACTGAGTGGGAAGGCTTGGATGATGGATCCGAGCCGGTCGGCACTACATGGTTCGAGTGGGGCGTCTGCGGCTTCGAGCCGAACCAGTTCACGATCTGGGATGTAAGGTATCAGCGCTTGTTCAGCGATGGCGAGCGGGTCTACCTGGGCGGCCATCTCCCTGGAGTGGCGGGCGTTCCCTCTCAAAGCATCGTGGCATTCGACGGTCGGGAGTGGCAGGGCTTCGGCCAGAGCAACGATGGACTGTTTGGATATGCGAGTGCCGTGGCCGTCGGTGGATGGAGGCACTCCACGTATGTGCTTGGCCTGATCAGCCATGCCGGCACGGCGAGCAGGACGTCCGGCATCTTCCGTTACGACCAGGGCCCTCGCGAGGGTCGCTGGACCGCCGTGGGCGGACCGCTGCCGGAGGACCTGCGATGCTCGCAGTTGGCGGTCGACCCCTGGGAACGTGTGTTCGTGGGATGCCAGGATCCGTCAGGCCCCGGCGTGCCGGTAGTGCTGATGCTGCGCGGCGACGAGTGGGTCTCGCTCGGACCGCTGGACGTGGAAGGCACGGTATGGGACATGCGCGTCGACCGACGGGGGCGCGTGTGGCTGGCGGGAGGAGTGCGCACGGGAGACTCGTCCGGTTCCGGCTTTGTCGCACGCTGGGACTGGGACCAATTCACGGTCGTCGAGGACGGCTTCAATTCGATGGTCTTCCGAGTGGCGTTTCCGCCTGGCGGTAGTGCCAGGGAGGGCGAGGTGATCGCGGCCGGAGCATTCACGCAAATTGGGTCCGACGCGTTCGCGCGCATCGCGCGCCTCCGCGGCGGGCAGTGGGAGCCGCTCGGATCCGATCTCTCCGCAGCGGTGCTCGCGCTGGCCTGGGGAGAGGATGCCGTCTATGCCTCGACCGAGAATCCGAGCGATCCGAGCGTCGAGCACCTCCTGCTGGGCCGCTGGGACGGCACACAGTGGGAAGAAGTGGCCACGCCAGACAACGGGCTGCCTCCACCGCGCGAAGAGACCGTTCACGCGATCCGTGACCTGCTCGCGCTCGGAAGGTACGTGGTCGCCGTTGGATCGCTCTGGCCCGAGACTGGCGGACGCAACGCGTTCATCTACGACGACAGGCAACGGCGGATCGCGCCGTTGGACGGTGGCCTCAATGCCATCGGTGTGGACGAGGTGGCGCTCGGCCGGGATGGGCTGTGGTTCGGTGGCGCGATCGCCGAGGCTGGGTCTGGCGACACACGCATTCCGTCTGTTGGCGTCGCGCACTTTCGGTTGAGACCATAGGCGTGGCGAAGACGCTCCGCGTTTGCTACTTCGGCACGTTCGAATCGGATTACGACCGGAACCGGATTCTGATTCGGGGGCTCCGCGAGCTCGGCGTCGACGTCTTGATCTGTCACTCGCCGGTGCTCGAGCGCAGGCGGCACAAGACAGGTGTGCTGAAGAGTGCCCCTGCGCTCGCCGGAGTAGCCACTCGCATGCTCCTCGCGTACGTGGGTCTCGCGCGGCGCTACATGACGATGCCGGATCACGACGCGATGATTGTCGGCTACTTGGGCCACCTCGACGCGATCGTGGGATCTGCGCTCGCCCGCCGCCGAGGCAAGCCGATGGTCTTCGACGCGTTCATCTCGCTGTACGACACGCTGGCCCAGGATCGCGGCATGTTGTCGCGTGGCAGCCTGCCGTCCAGAGCGCTTTGGTGGCTCGACAAGGCCGCCTGCGCACGCGCGGATGCGGTGCTGCTCGATACGCAGGCGCACGCAGCGTATTTCCACGAGGAGCTCGGCGTGCCGTTGTCGAAACTGTATCGAGTGCGCGTCGGTGCGGACGATGCGGTATTTCAGCCGAGCCCGGAGCTCAGTCGAACGGGGGAGCCCTTCACGGTCCTGCATTACAGTAAGTTCGCACCACTGCACGGCGTCGAGCACATCCTCGATGCGGCCCGCGAGCTCGCCGCAGAAAACGTCCGCTTCCTGCTGGTCGGCGGTGGTCAGCTCGAGGCGCAAATCGACGCATCGATTCGCACGTTGCAGCTCTCCAACGTCGAGCGCATCAACTGGCTCGATCCAGCGGCGCTCTGTGCCCGCATCGGAGAGGCGGGCTGTTGCCTGGGAATCTTCGGTGATTCCGCGAAGGCGTCGCGCGTCGTGCCGAACAAGATCTACCAGTCGATGGCGGCTGGCGGCGCCATCATTTCAGGTGATACTCCGGCCACTCGTGAGGTGCTCACGCATGGGCACGACGGGCTGCTCTGCCCGGTGGCCGACGGCCACGCGCTTGCCCAGGCGATCCGTCGGTTGCGAGACGATCCGGACCTACGGTTACGCCTCGCCCGGAACGCGGTGGAGACGTTTCAGGCGATTGCCACGCCCAGGCGTGTGGCGGGGGAGCTCGTCACCGTGCTCGAGACGTTGTTGGAAGGTAGGGCTGCCTCGCCGAGGCGGTCGTGACGATATCGACAGGATCCATGCAACGCGCCCGTGAAACAGTGCAGCTCGTCCTCGGCCTCGCCTTCGTGGCCGCCGGGCTGTTCTATGTGTGGCAGCGGCGCGCGCCGTTGGCGGAGACGTTGAACGCGTCGTGGGCGGGGCTCCTGCTGATGTTGCTCGTCATCTCGGCGACCTGGATCGTCATCGCCGCGCAGACCTATGTGCTCTTCCGTGCGGAGGGAGTGCCGATCTCGTTCTGGGAGAACTTCGTGCTCTCCTCCGCCGCTGGATTCGGCAACTACCTGCCTCTCAGGGTCGGCATGATCCTCCGAGCCCAATACATGAAGCGCAAGTACGGGATGGGCTATGTGCGCTTCGGCAGCCTCTCGGCCATCCGTATGGCGATCCAGATCTCCATCAGCGGCCTGGTGGGAATTGGCGCGCTCCTGTTCGGGGGCCTTACCAGCGGTCGAATGAGCTACCCGCTCCTCGCGATCTTCGGCTCGCTCACGATCGTGGCGTGCGTGGCCCTGACACGTCCCCTGCCTCCGCTTGCGTTCTCCGGGAGGCGAGCCGCCCGGTTCTGGCACGACCTCCGCGAAGGATTCGGGATCGCACGCCGGCGTCCACGCCTTGCCGCGATGAGCGCGCTCTGGGGCCTGGCGCAGTACGTGCTCCTGAGCATTCGCTTCGGCATCGCGTTCCATCTCCTTGGCACCAGCGCGCCGCCCTGGGTGCTGCTGGTTCTCGGCGTCGCCTCCAGCGTGAGCTCGCTGTTGGCGATTACACCGGGCGGTCTCGGCATCCGGGAGCTCATCATCGGCTACGTCGTTTTTGCGACCGGACAAACGTTCGATGTGGGAATCTTCGCCGGAGCCTTCGACCGAGCCGCCCAGCTCATCGTCGTGGCCACGCTGGGGGCCGGCTGCTTCACCCTCGTGTGGTTTCGAGGGCGCGCGGGGGTTTCGCATGCCGCGTCAGGCTCGCGTACGTCGCCAGCAGACACGGCGCGTGCAAGGCGAAGCGACTGATGCCAACGTGCCTGCGGAAGAGCTCCTCGGCCACCTTGGGACGAAGGAGATCGGCGACGTAGGCGCGGTCGTACGCAAACGGAAGGCCCTCGAGCTGCGCCAGCATGAGCTCGCGCAGCGGTCCCAAGTACCACGCGTCGACCGGTGACGTGACCGGAGAGCGTTTGCGCTGATAGATCATGTGGTCAGGGAGGATGCGATCCTCCTCCGCCATGCGCATCAGGACGTACTTGCCCGTGGCCTCCGACTTCGTCTTCTCGGTCGGCCGAAGCATCCGCTCGGGCAGCATCTTGGCCACACGCGCCATGCCGGGATGCAGAAAGGGTGACGACAAGCTCACGCCGGTCCAGGCGGAGCTGCCTTCGAGCTTCGTCTTGTTGAGACCAACGGCTCCTTTTCCGAGGTAGGCCAGGCGCACCGCGCTGAGGTGCTCGAAGCCGCGGGCGAGCCGCTCCAGAATCTGCTCCGAGCTCTCGACCTGCGGCGGTTGCTCGCCGGTCCGCAATAGGCGGAGGGACACCTCGTCCAGAATGCACGAGGTGATATGACCTCGCGCCGGCATCGGCCGGCGCAGCACACGGGCAACATTCCGTGCGAGGCGGTAGGGATGCCCAATGCGCCGCTCGAGCACCCGCATCTTGGACAACGGGCTCACGATGGAGACGACGAGCGGCGCCACCTTCGAAAGGGTCTCGACGAGGACGGCGCGTAAGTACACTGTCGGATAGCCGAAGAAGAGCCCGTCGCATCCATCGCCGGTGAAGCCGTGTCGGATCCCCGCCGACCGCATGGCTTCCGCGACGCGCGCCGTGCCGATCACATAGTGCGGGAGACAAAGCGGTTGATTGAACACGAGCGCGTAGCTCTCGAGGCCACGGCGTATGACGTCCGGACCGATCGGAACCCAATGATGTCGTATCCCGAGGGAGGAGGCGAGCTCCTCTGCGAAGGGCTGGTTGTAGCTCTGGTCCTCGTAGCCGAACGAGAAGGTCTGCACCCGCTTTCCCATCTCGGTCAGCGCCGCGGCGATCAGCGCCGAGTCGAAGCCGCCCAGCATCACGCCGACGTCCGGCGCTGAAGGCAGCTGCTCTTCGAGCGCGCTCCGGAACGCCCTGCGGAGCGCCCCGACGACCGTCGCCTCGTCTTTGTCACGCAGATCCAGACCGCTCGTCCACTCCGGCCACACCTCCGCCGGCTGCATCCTGTGCTCCGTCACTCCGGCGGTCGGCCGCCACTCGAGCAGGACACCGGAAGGTAGCGTCTTCACACCCTGCACGGGGGTGCGGTGGTCCGGTAAGAATTCGTAGCCGAGGAGGAAGTCCTCGAGGCTCCGGTCGAGCCGGAGCTGCGGCTCCATCAGCCCAGCAAAATCCACGAGCTGCGTGGCGAATCGAATCGATCCTGCGTCGACGCTTACGAACAGCCGGCGATTCCCCTGAGGGTCGCAGGCCAGGAGCAGCATGTCGTCCTGGCGATCCGCGAGCGCCACGACGAAGCTGCCCCAGAGACCATTCAAGAACGCCGTGCCTGCCGCTTCATAGCGCTCGATGAGGTGGAGCGCGGTCGCATTCGGATCATCCTGAGGAGAGATCCCGCCGGAGAACCCCATGTTGAAGAACGTGCCGAGATAGACGAGATCCAGCGATCCCTTGCGCGCGGTGCCGACCAAAGCGCCTCCGTCCTCGCTATAGCCGAGGCAGAGCGCCGGTGTCTCCACCTGCCTGCGTAGAACGGGTTGGCCTTGCTGCTCGAGCCACGCACTCAGGCGGCGAAAGACGGCGAGGACGTCCTGTCCGCCTGCGCCGCAGATCCGATTCATCTAGTGTCCTGTCTCAGTGATTCGTGGCATAAGTCCCGGAGCGCGGCGCCCGGCTGGCGAGGCGCGAGGAGGGAGCATACAGGCCGTATTTGACCGACGAGCAACGACGCCAGGC
This sequence comes from Luteitalea sp., assembly GCA_009377605.1. Classification (NCBI taxonomy): domain Bacteria; kingdom Pseudomonadati; phylum Acidobacteriota; class Vicinamibacteria; order Vicinamibacterales; family Vicinamibacteraceae; genus Luteitalea; species Luteitalea sp. The sequence continues at coordinate 44,526 of WHTT01000019.1, read as the reverse complement.
GGGATGCCCCGCCCGGGAATTATGTCGCGAATCACTGAGACAGGGCACTAGCGCCTCCCGACTCGACGAGCGCCACCGCGAGCTCGGTGCTCCGCCTTGCTTGCGCGACCAGAGCAGGCAAGCGCAATTCAATCTCGCGAGCCAGCGCTGCGCCGTTCTCGAGAATCTCGTCCATTGCCTCACACAGGGCGCGGGAGTCGAGCTTGCGGATGTCGAAGGCGAACCGTTCCATCCCGAGCTGTGTCATGAAGCCCAGCGCCTTGTGCTCATAGTAGAAACACAGGCCTGGAACTCCCGCTGAGCTGCCGAAGATCGCCGGATGATAGCGGCTCGCGATAAACGTGTCAGCCATTCCAAAGATGCCGCGCTGCGTGTCGGAATCCAGGTGGTCGTCCACGATCTCCCAGCTCAGACCGGACGGAAGCCGCTGCGCGATGTGCCGCAGGTACGGCACGTCGGTATGCACCGAGCCATGCAGCTGGGGCAGGAAGAGGAAATGACAATCGCGCCGCTTCGAGAGGTGGGTCATCAGATCGATCAGTGCGCGCTCGTAGACGGACTTCAGGCCTTTCGGATCGTCGTCGCCGGGAAACGCATAGTCGATGACCGACGTGCAGACGATGAAGCGAGCCGCCAGGTGGCTGCGGCTCGAGCCGAAGTACTGCGCCCGCCCCATCGGCGGCATGCGAACCTGGAGGGCGGAATCTGCCGTGACGTGCACGGTGAGACCCTGACCGACCAGCCCCTCGATCATACGAGCTGAGATGGGCTCTCGCGCACACACGACATCGAACGCGCGGTAGAGCCGACGGCGCACCTGGTTGAGAACGGGGTTCGCGAACGGTCCAGCCGATGGCGAGTACAGCATCAGTGGCTTGCGGTAGCGCTTTGCGAGCCAGACGAAGAACCAATGGACGAGCTCGTGATTGGCGTAGATGTCGCCAAAGTACGGACCACCAGGCGCCGAGAGCACCAGGTCTGCGCGCTCGTAAGCGTCGGTGATGGCCTTACCGAGCCTGCCGAGCACGGGCTGCCCGAGCCTCGCACTGACCAAGGTGCCGAGACCGAAGAGCGTCAATCGCGCCGCCTCGCTCACCGGCATGATGATCGGCAGCATCTGCACGTCCTGCGGGAGCTCCATCCGCAGCGAGCGATCCCGGTACTGGTAGAGAATCGTGAAGCTCGCGCCGCCCAGGGCCTCGTCCAGCGAGACGAGCATGGCGCGCATGGCTGCCTCGTCTCCCCGATTCTCACCGTGTTGGTTCAAGACGAGGACGTGTCGCTTCACGCTCGATCACCAGTAACGCCGAAGACCTTCTTGCGCCTGGCCTTGATGATCCGCTCGCGGATCTCACGGACCTGCCGGGGGGCATGCTTGCCGTACATCGACTTGGCGAACAAGAGCGGCGCGAAGCGTATGTAAGGCGGCCACAGAAGCTCGCCGGCGCGCGCCGGCCGAAAGAGATAGTGCGACTTCTGCTGCTTGGCCGGCCGGATCATCGCCATGCGGTGCTCGAACAAGCAGCGCAGGACGTCCATCGACGTTGTCCCACGCTCCCGGTCGCCCCACCAATGCAGCTCGATCAAGAAGTCCGTGTTGCGAGCGTCCAGATGCTTCCGAGCGCCCTGGAGCACGCGATACTCGGCGCCTTCCACGTCGATCTTCGCCACGATCTTGACGGCCGGCTCGAACAGCTCGTCGAGCGTCACCTCCTGCACTTCCACCGCTTCGTAGGCTTGCGAGCGCTCTTCGATTTGAAAGAGGGCGCCGCTGATGGTCGACCCGGTCTTGTAGAAGGTTGCGGTGCCCGCGCGATCGCCCACGGACGCGTTGAGGGAGACGATCTCGTTCGTGCTATCGCCCTGCCACTTGGCGCAGTTCTTCTCCAGCTCCGCGAACCGATCGGGATCGGCCTCGATTGCGATGATCTTCTTACCCTTCAGGAGCTTGTCCGCGTAATAGGTGTACATGCCCAGCGACGCGCCCACATCGAGGAATAGATCACACGATTCGAGGATCCGCGGCAAGCTCTCGATTGCACCCTGCTCGAGGTGTGCCTCCCCGAAATAGGATTGGTACAACTGATCGAACGTTTGCCTCAGGTCTCTCTCATCCATGGTCGCTCACGGCGCCGGACAACGCGGCTCTCGATGTTACCCCGAGCCGCTTCCCGACGTCGCCGATGAGTCGGTCCAACCTATCGGGTATGATGCCGTTATGTTGCCGACTGTGGCGTGGGACGATGATGTGGTGACCATGGTGGACCAGCGGAAGCTGCCCGCCGTGGAGGTCTATGTGCGCTGTCGGACGGCGCAGGACGTGGCACGCGCCATCAAGACGATGGTGATTCGCGGTGCGCCCGCCATTGGTGTCGCGGCGGCCATGGGTGTGGCGCTCGGCGCGAAGCGCAGCAGCGCCCGCGGCACGAAGCAGCTCACGGCAGAGTTTCTCAAGATCTGTGATCTGCTCGCGTCGACTCGTCCGACCGCCGTGAACCTGTTCTGGGCCATCGACCGCATGAAGCGTGTCTTCTCGGCGGCAGTCCAGGCGGGGGCATCGGTCGAAGAGCTGAAGATACGGCTCGAAGTGGAGGCCAAGCGGATTCACGACGAGGACCTCGAGAGCTGCCGAGCCATCGGCCGGCATGGCGCGACGATCGTTCCGGAACAGGCGCGCGTGCTCACGCACTGCAATGCGGGTGCGCTCGCAACCGCGGGCTATGGCACGGCGCTGGGCGTCATCCGCGGTGCCGTCGACCTCGGCCGCCGGGTGGAGGTGTTTGCGGACGAGACGCGGCCATTCCTCCAGGGCGCGCGTCTCACCGCCTGGGAGCTGGTCAAAGATGGCATACCAACGACGGTGATCGCCGACAACATGGCGGGCGCGCTGATGCGCCACGGTCGCGTGGATCTGGTCGTCGTGGGCGCCGATCGCATTGCGGCAAACGGCGACGTGGCGAACAAGATCGGGACCTATTCGCTCGCCGTGCTCGCGCGCGAGCACAGCGTGCCGTTCTATGTGGCCGCCCCGCTGTCGACAATCGATCTTGCCTCTCCCGACGGCAGCGCCATTCCCATCGAAGAGCGCAACGAGCGCGAGGTCACGCACATGGGATCGCAGCGGCTCGCACCGCAGGGCGCGACCGTCTGGAACCCGGCCTTCGACATTACCCCTGCCGCCTACATCAGCGGCATCGTCACCGAGCGCAGCATTGCGCGGCCACCGTACGAGGTGTCCCTGCGGGCGTTGGTCGAGCAGGATGCGCCGGCGTTGACGTAGACCGCAAACGTAGTACATGGTGACGGAGCCGTAGCGCGGATGGTGCTATGTGAAGATCCTCGGCATCGAGAGCTCGTGCGACGAGACGGCGGCGGCGATCGTCGAGGAGACCGGCGAGCCGATGCGGCCGTGGCGTGTGCGCTCGAACGTGATTGCCTCGCAAGTGGCCATTCACCGCGAATGGGGCGGCGTCGTGCCGGAGCTGGCGTCGCGACAGCATCTGCGAGACATCTGCGGCGTTGCGGAGCGGGCGTTGGAGGACGCTGCCGTCGACTGGCGCGATGTCGACGCGATTGCCGCCACCCAAGGGCCGGGCCTCGTGGGATCGCTGCTCGTGGGCTTCTCGTTCGCGAAGGCGGCTGCCGCCACACTCGACGTGCCGTTCGTGCCGGTGCATCATCTGGCTGGTCACATCGAGTCACTCGTGCTGGAGCACGGCGAGCTGCCCTACCCGGCGTCGATTCTGGTCGTCTCCGGCGGCCATACGAGCCTATACCTGGTGCCCGTCGCGGGCACCTACGAGCTCGTGGGCCGGACCCGTGATGACGCGGCAGGCGAAGCATACGACAAGGTCGCCAAGCTCCTGGGTCTGGGATATCCCGGCGGTCCGATCATCGACGAGCTGGCGAAGCAGGGGAACGAGCTGGCGATCGAGTTCCCGGTGGCGCGCCTCACGCATCGCGACCGCAACCCGGCGCCGCCCGTGCGGCTCCCCAAGGGCTTCGAGAAGGCGCTGCAATATCGCACCGACTTCAGCTTCAGCGGCCTGAAGACGGCAGTGCTCCGTTACGTCAAGAAGCGCGCGGCGGCGCAGGGCGCAGAGCCAGGTGTCGACGGGAGCCCCCGCACGCTCTTTTCCGATCGGGACATTGCCGATATCTGTGCCAGCTTCCAACGCGCGGTGATCGAGGCGTTGCTCGATCGCACGTTCGACGCGGCACGCTGGCACAACGCGCGTAGCGTCGGCATTGCCGGCGGCGTGTCCGCGAACAGCCGCTTACGGACGGTTGCCGCGGCGCGTGGTGAGAAAGCGGGCCTGCCGGTCTTCGTGCCGAGCTTGAAGCTCGCCACCGACAACGCCGCCATGATTGCGGCCGCTGGCCTCCGCCGCTTCCATCAGGGCGTTGCCGCACCGCTCTCCCTCAATGCGCACGCCAATTTGGTCCTTGGTCCATAGTCCCTGGTGCTTGGTGCGGCGGCGCACGCAGGGGCCGCGGTGAAGCATCGGGGCGCCATCGCACGAAGAACCAAGAACCAAGAACCAAGAACCAAGAGCCTGAACGATGACCCACACCGACTATCTCTGGTTCAACACGAAGAAGCGACAGGAGTTCGTTCGCATTACCGATGACGTACGCAAGGCCGTGAAGAAGAGTGGCGTGAAGGAAGGCATGGTGCTCGTCTCCGCCATGCACATCACGGCGGGCGTCTATGTCAACGACTGGGAAGAGGGCCTCATCGAGGATTTCCAGACCTGGCTGGAGAAGCTGGCGCCCTACGGCTTGCCGTATCGCCATCACCAGACCGGCGAGGACAATGCCGATGCTCATTTGAAGCGCACGATTATGGGGCAACAGGTGATTTTGCCGATTACCAACGGCGACCTCGATCTCGGCCCGTGGGAGCAGGTCTTCTATGCCGAGTTCGACGGCCAGCGTCGCAAGCGGGTTGTCATCAAGGTGATCGGCGAGGCAGGGTGATGGGGTGACGGGGTGACAAGGTGACCGGGTGATTCGAGCATCGGGTGAATGCGGCGACGCGTCTATGCCGCTCGATGTTTGCCACGTGCCCTCGAGCCACCCTATCACCTTGTCACCTTGTCACCCCTCACCTTGTCACCCCATCACCTTGTCACCCCCGTCACCTCTCACCGTGCTCTCCGCCAGAGATCGAGTGCCTTCTCGATGACCGCACGTGTATCGCTGGACAGCTGATAGCCTGCGAGCTCGAACGGGTCGGCGAGTACAACCTCGCTCACGTCGGACCCAGCCCGGCGTGTGCCTCCCCGAACCGTGCAGAGAAAGTCGACCAGCACGTAGTGGTACTGCACGCGCCGATTGGCGTCGTGCACGATACGATCGAGGACCTCGACGGAAGGTCCTACATCGATCTCGACGCCGGTTTCCTCGTGGAGCTCGCGTGCGACGGCGGCGGTCAGCGTTTCGCCGAGCTCGACGCGGCCACCCGGCAAGCTCCACTGACCTGCCTGCGGCTCCGTGGCACGCCGCACCAGCAGCACGCGCCCTTCGTCTATGACGACGGCGCCGACGCCGACAATTGGCTGTTTGGGGTAGCTGCGGCCAGACACGGGGCTCAGACGTAAAGCGCAAGGACTATATCATGCCAGCGGCCGCAGGAGGCGGTCCTGCCGCCTTCGCGCCGCGGCCCGCCTCCTGATACGATCCTGCGGACGAGCGAGACCAACATGAGCCCATCGCGTGATGAAGCCTGGTCGTTGCTGACCGAGTACACCAAGAGCGAGAGCTTGATCCGCCACGCACTTGCCGTCGAAGCGGCCGTGCGTGGCTATGCGCGGCGGTTCAGCGAAGACGAGGTGCTGTGGGGCGTCACGGCGCTCCTGCACGACTTCGACTACGAGCGCTGGCCCGATCTCACCGATCATCCGTTTCGAGGCAGCGAGATTCTCCGCGACCGGGGCTATCCCGAGACGATCGTCCGCGCGGTCCTCTCACACGGCGATCACACGGGCGTGCCGCGGCAAACGAACCTCGAGCACGCGCTGTTTGCCTGCGACGAGCTGTGCGGCTTCATCACCGCGGCGGCGCTCGTCCGGCCCTCGAAAAGTGTGCTCGACCTTTCGCCATCCTCCGTGCGCAAGCGCATGAAGGACAAGGCGTTTGCACGCGCGGTCCGTCGTGAAGATCTGATCGGCGGTGCCGAGGAGCTCGGTATCCCGCTCGACGAGCACATTGCCAACGTCATCGCCTCGATGCGGGAGCAGGCTGATGTCCTGGGGCTCAGAGGAGAGCTGTAGGTAGGGCCGCCTCGCCGAGGCGGCGGTTGGAGAACCCAGGGCCATTTCCCTTCGTCTAGATGACTGAGATGTCAGATGCGGTCGTTCAGCTCCAGCAGGTGAGCGTGACCTACGCCAAGACGCGGGCGCTGAACGACGTGAGTGCCACGTTCGCGACCGGCGCCATCGGCCTCCTCGGCCCGAACGGTGCGGGCAAGAGCACGTTACTGCGCGCGCTGCTCGGCTTCATCACGCCCGATCAGGGCAGCATGAACGTCCTCGGGCTGGATGTGCGTACGCGCGCCCGCGAGATTCGGCGGCGCATTGGCTACATGCCGGAAACGGACGCGCACATCCCAGGCATGAACGCGGTGACCTTCGTTGCGTACTGCGGCCGACTCGCGGGCCTGCCGGATGCCGACGCCATGCAACGTGCCCACGAAGTGCTCTTCTACGTGGGCCTAGGCGAGGCGCGCTATCGCAACTCGGAGACGTACTCAACCGGAATGAAGCAGCGCTTGAAGCTTGGGCAGGCGTTGGTCCACGATCCGGACCTGCTCTTCCTCGACGAGCCGACCAACGGCCTCGACCCGCGCGGCCGGGACGAGATGCTGGCCCTGGTGCAGGACCTGGCGCACAACAAGGGGGTGAACCTCATTCTGTCCTCTCACCTCCTGCCGGACGTCGAGGCGACCTGTCAGCACGTCGTGGTCCTCGACCGTGGCCGCGTGGCGACCCACGGCCCGATCGACGAGCTGAAAGGGCCTGCGGGCCGCGTGTTCGAGCTACGGATCAAAGGCGACCTCCCGGCGTTCGTGGAGGTGCTCAGCGCCCATCAGATGGATTGTCATGGCGGCGACGACGATGTGATGCGGGTGTTCGTGCCGGCCGGCATGGACGCCAAGGATCTGTTCGGCCTGGCGGCCAGGCACGGCGTGCAAGTGCGGCACCTGCGGCCCAGTGTCCCCACTCTCGAGGACGTCTTTGCCCGCGCGGTTGGAGAACGCTAAAGAACCTGAAGATGCCGATTCACGATCAGAGCTATCGCCGCTATCAGGGCACGCGTCTACCGGCGACGGGCGCATGGACGGTCATTGCCGGGCACGGCCTCATGAGCTTTCTGCGCCGCCGTGCCTTCCTGGCTGTGATGATCGCCGCGTGGATCCCGTTTGTCGTCTACGCGGTGCGCATTTATTTCGCCGCCAACTTCTCTCAAGCGCAGCTGCTCGCGCCCACGCCGCAGATGTTCCGCGACTTTCTCGACATCCAGGGCTTGCCGATCTTCATCGTCACCATCTACGTCGGCGCCGGGCTCATTGCGAACGACCGTCGTGCCAACGCGCTGCAGATCTATCTCTCGAAGCCGCTCACGCGGACGGAGTACGTGGCCGGCAAGCTGGCAGTGCTCGTGACAGCGCTGCTCGCGATTACGTTGGTCCCCACGATGCTGCTGCTCTTGCTGCAGGTGGTCTTCTACGGCAGCTTCAGCTTTGCCCGTGCGAATATCAGCCTGGTGCCGTCGATTGCATTGGCTTCGCTCGTGGAGACCTTCGTCAACGCCCTCATGATGCTCGCGATCTCATCGCTCTCCAAGAGCGCTCGCTTCAGCGGCATCGTCTTCGCGGGCGTCGCACTGTTCAGTCATGCGGTGTTTGGTCTCCTGTCGCTCATCACGGGCGGGTCGCGCGTAGCGTGGGTCTCGTTCATTGCGAATCTCGAGCAGATCGGCGACGTGATCTTCCGCGTGGCCCCGCGCTATGAGGTGCCGCCGGTGGTGTCGTTCATCGCGGTTGCCGCGTTGATCGTCGTGCCGATCTTCGTCCTCGAGCGCCGCGTGCGTGGCGTGGAGGTCATCGCGTGAGCGGCCCCGTGATCTCCGCGACCAACGTCTCGAAGTGGTACGGCCAGGTCATTGGCCTCAACGACGTCTCGGTGGTCGTGCCTTCGGGGATCACGGGCCTCTTGGGGCCGAATGGTGCGGGCAAGTCGACGTTCATGAAGCTCGTGACCGGCCAGCTCAAGCCGAGCAAGGGAGCCCTGAACGTCCTGGAGGAACCGATCTGGGGCAATCCGGCGCTCTACGCGCGCATTGGCTTCTGTCCCGAGCAGGATGCCTTCTACGATCGCATGACCGGTCTCGAGTGGGTGCGCGCGCTCGTGCGGCTCAACGGCTTGGATGACAGTGCGGCGAGCGCCGCGGCGCGCCGCGCGCTCGAGGTCGTGGAGCTCACCGACGCGGCCAACAAGAAGATTGGCGCCTACAGCAAGGGGATGCGCCAGCGTGTCAAGCTCGCGCAGGCCATGGCGCACGACCCGGAGCTGCTCATCCTCGATGAGCCGCTGGCGGGCATGGATCCGTTGGCGCGCCGGAAGACCATTCGTCTCATCCGCGACTGGGCGCGGGCGGGAAAGAGCGTCGTCGTCTCCAGCCACATCCTGCACGAGATCGAGGCGATGACCTCGAACATTCTCCTCATCAACAACGGGCGCATTCTCGCAGAGGGCAACGTCCATCAGATCCGTGAGCTGATCGACGAGCATCCGCACACGGTTTACATCAGATCGGATCAGCCCCGCGTGCTGGCGCGTGAGTTCCTGATGCACGATGACGTGGTCAGCCTGCGATTCGAGGCGGGCGCCCTGGTAGTCGAGACAGCGAAGCCGGACGGATTCTACGCGCGACTGACCGAGATGGCTGCATCTGGCGCTTGCGGGACGATCGAGGAGGTGACATCGCCGGACGACAACCTGCAGGCCGTATTCGAGTATCTGGTCAAATGAAACAACCCTCCTTCTGGCACTCGTCGCTGCGAATCGCCGACCTGTCGCTCGGCCAGATGCTGTGGTCGAAGCGCACCTTCTTCATGGTGCTCGTCGTCGGCATGCCGATGGTCATCGCGGTCGGTCTGGTGCTGTTCGACACCTTCGCACCGGCGGAGGCGCGGCCCAGAGTCATGGAGAACGGCCCGGTCATCTTTGGGTTCATGATCTGGGTGCTCTACTTGCGATTCGCGGTGCCGGTGCTGGCCGTGTTCTACGCGACGGCGCTCATTGCCGACGAGGTCGAAGACAAGACGATCACTTATCTCTTCTCGCGGCCGGTCCCGCGCAGCGCGGTGCTCGCGGGGAAGTACCTGGCTTACTTGGGGTGTACGCTTGCGGTCGTGCTCCCCTCGATCGTCGTCGTGTATTTCCTGGTGGCACCTCGCGGGACTGGATCGCTCGGGGCTGGGTTTCCGCATCTCCTCAAGGACCTTGGGCTCGTGGCCGCTGGGTTGGCCGTCTACGGTGCGCTGTTTGCCTGGATGGGCGCGCGGCTGAAGCGTCCGCTCATCGTTGGGCTGGTCTTTCTCTTCGGGTGGGAGCCGACCGTGCTCGCGATTCCTGGCTATTTGAAGCAGCTCACGGTGGCCTACTACCTGCAGGCGTTGGTGCCGCATGCCATGCCGCAAGACACGACCATGAGCATGCTGCAGAGCTTCTTCCGGGAGGGGCCTTCGACGATGGCCAGCCTGTTCTGGCTCCTGGTCATTGCCGTGATAGCGCTGTGGCTGGCGGCGCGAACCGTCAGCCACCGGGAATATGTGCTCGAGCAGTGATCAGGAATCAGGAGACAGGCTTGCCTAGCCGTAGCTCGCCGGAGGCGAGCGAAGGCTGGAAACAGGAAACGGTGGCAACAACGGCTTCCGGATTCGCCGTCGCCGAAGGCGACGGTGAATCAGCCAGCACGGCCGCCGGCGGCGGCTCGGGGGATTCACCTTCGCCCAAGGCGAAGGTGAATCGGCGAAGCGCCGTCGCTGAAAGCGGCGGCGGCTTCGGAACATTTACTGTTGAGTGCTCGTTACTAGTCGGTATAGGGGTTGTTTATGGCCGAGCGCAAAACGCGTTACTTCATCTTGGCGGCGGCGGTGGTGCTCGTCGGGGGGCTCTGTACCGGCCTGATCGCCTACTATCGGGGCGACCTCTCGAGCAGCGTGCTGGCGCAGGCGGGCGGGCAGGACGACCTCCGCTATGTGCCCGACGCGGCTTCCGTCGTCGGTTACGCGGACGTCCGTGCGGTCATGAGCTCCGAGTTTCGCCAGCGTATGAAGAAGCTGGAGCGTGACAGCCCAGGCAAGAATCGATTCCGCGACGAGACCGGCATCGATATCGAGCGGGATGTGGACAGCGTGGTGGGCTGTTTGCTTTCGGGCGAGGGTGGGAGCAGCATATCCGGTGGATTCGCCGTGCTGCGGGGGCGCTTCGACGTGCAGCGCATAGAGGCGGCCGCCACCGAGCACGGCGCGACGATCGTGATGCACAACGGGCGGCAACTGTACCTGATGTCCGATGACGGGCCGCGACATGGAGACCGGCTGGCGTTCGGCTTCATGGAGGACGGCGCACTGTTGGTGGGCCAGGAGCCCGCGGTGAAGCTGGCGATTGACCGTGCCGACTCGGGTGCGAGCGGGCCCTCGAGCGAGGATGTGATGCGTCTCATCGATGAGGCGAGCGCGCAGGCGACGGTCTGGGCGGTTGGGAGTCCAGAAGGGCTGGCGGCGGGGAAATTACCAGGACCAGTGGCGGCGCAGGTGCCGCAGATCAAGTGGTTTTCGGCGACGAGCCGATTGAACGGCGGCATGGCCGCGACCCTCCGCGCCGAGACCATTGACGAGGCGGCGGCCAAGAACCTGCGGGATGCGGTCACCGGGATGGCAGCGCTGGCGCGCATGTCCCTTGGCAACCGCCAAGAGTGGCAACAGGTCCTGCAGTCCCTTCAAATTGGCGGCGAGGGGACGACCGTGAGCATGTCGCTCACATTACCGCTGGCCGCGGTGGACTACATTGCCAACGAAGTCAGCGGACACAAGCCCCACATGCCGCCCATGCCGCCGGCGGGGGCGCCTCCACCGCCCGCTCCGCCGCCCCCTCCGCCGGCGCCACCCCGGCTGTGACGAGCGGCACCTCGGATGTTGAAAAGGATCGGATGTTGAAAAGGAACCGGGTATCTTTTCGCGGCCGAAAAGGTACCCGGTTCCTTTTCAACATCGTGCTAAACTCGCTCGGTTGCGTAACAGTGTGCGTTGCCGCCCGTGGCCGATTCCGTGTTCTTCTATGGCACGCTAATGACGGGCTTCGATCGGCGGCGGAGGGCCGGTATCGAAGACAAGCTCCGCGACGGTCGACGAGGGTGGATCTCTGCCGCACTGTTCGACCTCGGTATCTATCCCGCAGCCATTCCTTCACCTGATGCTCGCGTCTGGGGCGAGGTGTACGACACCGACGAGCCCCAGGCGGTCCTGACGGTTCTGGACGATATCGAAGGTTTCTCGCCCGGTGATCCAGACCACAGCCTGTACACCCGCGCGCGTGTACCGGTGACCCTCGAGGATGGTCGTGTCCAAGAGGCGTGGGTCTACTTCTACAACGCGCCGCTTGGCCGGGCGCCGCGCATTCCCTCGGGTGATTACCTCCAGCACGTCCGCGCGCGCTAGATGCTATCCTCGCATCCATGGCCGTTCCTGCCTACAAGAACTACATCAACGGCGAATGGGTGGCGTCGCAGTCGGGTGAAGTCTTCGAGAATCGCAACCCGGCTGACCACGACGATCTGATCGGATACTTCCAGAAGTCCAACCAAACAGACGTGAATAGCGCGGTTGCGGCGGCGCGTGCCGCGTACGAGCGCTGGCGCCTCGTGCCGGCACCACGCCGTGCCGAGATCCTCTATCGCGCCGCGCAAATTCTCGTCGAGCGTAAGCTGACCTACGCGCGCGCTATGACGCGCGAGATGGGAAAGGTGCTGGCCGAGACGCAGGGCGACGTTCAAGAAGCCATCGACATGGGCTATCTCATGGCGGGCGAAGGGCGCCGGATGTTCGGGCAGACGACGCCCTCCGAGCTGCGGGACAAGTTCGCCATGTCCCTCCGGCAGCCGATTGGCGTCTGCGGAGTGATCACCGCCTGGAACTTCCCGATTGCGGTGCCCTCCTGGAAGATTCTGCCGGCGCTCGTGTGCGGCAATACCATTGTCTTCAAGCCGGCAGAGGAAGCACCGCTCTGTGGTGTCAACTTCGTGCAGGCCTTCATCGACGCCGGCCTGCCGAAGGGCGTGTTGAACCTGGTCACCGGTGACGGGCCTGGGACTGGCGGACCGCTCGTGGTGCATCCGGATGTGCGTGTGGTGTCGTTCACCGGATCGACCGAGACCGGCCGTCTCGTCAACGAGGCGTCGGCGCCGACGTTCAAGAAGGTTCACCTGGAGATGGGCGGCAAGAACCCCCTCCTCGTGATGGACGATGCGAGCCTCGATCTCGCGGTAGAGGGCGCGGTGTGGGGCGGTTTTGGAACCACCGGGCAGCGGTGCACGGCGGCGAGCCGCGTGATCGTCCACGAGCGCGTCTATGGGGAGTTCGTCGACCGGTTTACTCAACAGGCCAAGGCGTTGCGCGTCGGCAACGGCCTGGACGCGGATACGCAAATGGGCCCCGTCATCAGCGACGCACAGCTCACCAAGGTCATGCAGTATGTCGAGGTAGGAAAGCAGGAAGGCGCGAAGCTCGTTGCTGGAGGTAACCGGCTGAGCGGCGCGGCGCATGCACGGGGCTTCTTCCACGAGCCCACGATCTTCGTCGACGTCGATCGCGAAATGCGCATCGCACGGGAGGAGATCTTCGGGCCGGTCGTCTCGGTGGTTCCATGCCGCTCGTTGGAGGATGGCATCGACATCGCCAACGACGTCGCGTACGGGCTCTCCGCGGCCATCTACACGCAGGACATCAATAAAGCGTTCACCGCGATGCGCGACCTCTACACGGGCATCTGCTATGTGAACGCGCCGACGATTGGCGCCGAGGTGCACCTGCCCTTTGGCGGGACCAAAGCGACGGGCAATGGCCACCGTGAGGCGGGGCTTGCTGCGCTGGATGTCTTTTCCGAGTGGAAGACGGTGTACGTGGACTTCAGCGGCCGGCTGCAGCGCGCTCAGATGGATCTCGAGGAGATATAGCATTTCGGTGGGTCGCCCTCGAATCTGCCGCAGCGACAGCAGAGGACGAGGGGCGTGACTCCGTTGGTATACGATCGAACGAGGCTAGCCGGCCGGGACCGAGCGCCCTGCGAGAAACCTGATGTCCGATGACATGTTCGGCATTTTCGACGGTCTGATCGAGCGTGTAACGGCTGCGTCGCGCGACTACTACGGCGAGCGATTGGTCTCGCTCGCGGTCTTTGGCTCCGTGGGGCGGCGCACGCCTCGCCCCGACTCGGATATCGATCTCCTCATCGTTGCTGAGGACCTCCCGCGCGGACGTGTCCCCCGTGTGGAGGAGTTTGGAGCGATCGAGGCCAGAATGGCGCAAGAGCTCGATGCTGCGCGAAGGGCTGGTTACCCTATTCTCTTGTCGCCCGTCTTCAAGACGCCGACGGAGGTCCAGACGGGAAGCCCCTTGTTTCTCGACATGATCGACGATGCGCGCATCGTTGTCGATCGCGACGAGTTCTTCGCGCGCGCGCTGGGACGGTTCAAGGCGCGCCTTACCGAGCTTGGCGCCCGACGCATCTGGCGAGGGAACGCGTGGTATTGGGATCTCAAGCCGGACTACCGGCCGGGAGAGGTGTTCGAGCTGACATGACGAATGCGTCACTCGCTCAGAGCTATCTGCGCAAGGCGCAAGTGCGGCTCACGGCGCTGCAAGTCTTGTTCGATGCGGCAGCTTACTCGGATGTCGTGCGGGAGGCGCAAGAGATCGTCGAGTTGGCTCTCAAGGGGATGTTGAGACACGTTGGTGTCGAACCACCACACTGGCACGACGTGGGAGAGCTGCTCAAGCAGCATCGCGACCGTCTTCCAGCCGACGTGACCGCAGACGTGGACCAACTCGCGTCGATCTCCGCCTGGCTTCGCAAGGAGCGCGAGTTCGCCTTCTACGGTGATATCGACTTCATCCCCACGGAACAGTACGGGGAGACGGAGGCCCAGCGCGCCGTAGATGATGCGCGGATCGCGGTCCAGAGAGCAGAGCTCGTCATAGAACCGCCGCCGACGCCGGATCCCTTGCCGGACGACACGCCAGATCGTGGTCCTTGAGCAACAGAAGCGCCCTGCCACCCGCAAAGGTGTTGGCAGGGCGCGACGACGGTGGGCCGCCTAACGACTCCGTGCAATTAGAACAGGAACTTCACGCCGAAGCGCGCGGTGATTGGGAACTGGTACCACGAATCCTGCAGGAATCGCGGATCCTGTGTCACGCCCTGCTCCTGAATCAGTTGATCGAAGTCGAGCTGACCAGCATAGAACTGATCCTCGTCCGGCAGACTGATGCCATTGGTGAGCTGGTAAGTCTGCCACTTGCCGATCGCCGCTTTCTGATCGAACAGGTTGAGCACGTTGAACTCGAGCTGCATGCGCCGGCTGACGCCTAGCCTGAACTCATGCTGGATGGACAGGTCCGTCTGCGAGTACACATCCGTGCGCCCGTCGCTCAACCGCCCGTGGTATTGGACCGGAAGGTTGTTCGGCGGATAGATGCCGATCTCGCGGGTGACGGGCACGCCGCTCCCGATGTAGTAGTTCACGCCAACGCTGGTCCCGAATGCAAACGAGTACAGGCCCTGTGCCTTGAACTGGTGCGGGCGATCGGTTGGCAGGCGTCCGAGTGCCGGCTGGCCGTGCTCGTCGAACATCATGGCCGGGTAGTCGAAGAGACGGCCCACGTTCGGGCTGGTGCGCCCGTTCTCGTCGCTCTGCGACAGACCCGCGTAGTTGCCGTCGAGTCGGCTCCAGAGATAGCTCAGACGCAGCGACCAGTTATCTGCGTAGCGCTTGTCGAGTGAGAGCTCCACCGCATCATAGTCTCGCTGTCCCTTCGGCAGTCCCACGCCTGGGTGCGCGAACTCGGCAAGACCTTCGCCGGGGTTGGCGATAACGTAGATCTCGTTCTGGGCTGCGTCGAGCGCGCCGGTATCCTCGACGGCGCGGTCGATCTGCTTGCGCAGGTAGCGGACGCCGACGGCCATCACATTGGTGAGCTGGCGCTCGAGGCCCACGGCGGCTTCTTGCAAGCGCATCGGCTTGAGGTTCGGATCGATCCCCTCGCCAGACTCCGGGTCGAAACCAAGCGATACGTGCCGAAAGTCGATTGGCCCTCGAATGAGCGTGCCGGAACAGGCCGGCGGGCAGTCGGCGTTGCTGACGAGCGACGTCCAATCATACGTGTCGAGTGTGTAGTAATACTCGAGCCACTTGTCGCCGCCCCAGGCACCGCGCGGCAGCTCCAGCTTGAAGATGTCGTAGAACACGCCCCAGGACGCGTAGGTCTTCCACCTGCCGTCCCCCGTGAGGTCCCACGCCACACCGAGGCGCGGCGCCAGCTTGTCCTGGAAGTCGAACTCGATGCCGTACTCCGGAAAGTCTGGCCCCAGCGCGTATGCCGGCACGCGCTCGCGCTCGGTGCGGAGACCCGCATTGATCGTGAGGCGGTCCGCAACCGTCCACGCGTCTTGAATGAACAGCCCCACGTTGGTCGTGCTGACGTTCCCCTCCGTGATGAAGCCCCGCTTGGGATCAACACCGTTACTGCGTACCTGGTAGTAACCGAAGGGACCCTCCTGCAGCGGCACCCCGCTCGGGAGCGGCTCGCCCCAATGGACTCGCACCAGGTTACCGGCTTCGCCCGAGAGTACCTCGTTGCCGATGCGATCGACTTGGACGCCGCCCTTGATCTGATGCTGGCCGGCGAACCGTGCGTACCACGTAGCGTCAGCCTGGAGATTGAAGCGCTTCTGCTTGTCGAACTCGGTGGAGAACGCCGCACCGGCCGGGAAGCTCGAGAAGCCCTGGCCGCGCTGGAGCTCGGCAGGTACCGGCACACCGTTGGTGCCGACGAAATCGGTGTTGCCAAACGACGGGAAGGAGAGCCGCGGCCCCGTGGGGAAGTCAGTGTCGTAAAAGTCGGAGAAGTAGTACCCAGCACGGAAGCCGAAATAGAGATCCGACCTCGCCACCCAGTCGGCCGTGCCGGACAGGGTCCAGTTCGGGTACTCTCGCACGAGATCGTACGCCGCGCCCTCGGGATCGGTGCCGTCGAGCGCCGGAAGGAGGCCGTCTCGCTTCCGGTAGCTGTTGTTGAAGGCCACGCGCGTCCGGAGCCTGTCGCCGAGCTGTGCCGTTTGGTTACCGGTGAAGAAATGGCGTGTATCCTTCTGATTCTCGGCCACTGTCCCGCCGCTGAGCAGCTCCACCGATCGCTCGTGCTCGATGAACGAGGGCATGTACGCGGCGTAGAACCACGCTTTCTCGCGGACGATCGGGCCACCGACGGCAAACCCCGGCTCGACACGGTAGCTGTCATCCTCCGGATATTCCACGTACTCCATCTCGTTGGTCAGGGGGTTGAGGCGCAGGGTCGGACGGCCTCCGGCCGCGGTGGGCGCTGCGCCGGTGGAACCGCCGAAATCGCCGATCGTCGTGCCAGAGCCGAACGAATATCGGCCGCCGCTCAGCGCGCTCCCCTCGTAGCTCAGGAGCCCCGTCCCATGGAACTCGCTGGTGCCGCTCTTGGTGATGATGTTGATGACACCGCCGGTCGAGCCGCCGAACTCCGCCGTGTAGCCGCTCGACTTCACCTGGAACTCCTCGATGAAGTCGACGATCACCTGTTTGCCGGAGACGCCGTGCTCGATGTCGGTCGTCTCCATGCCGTCGAGGATGAAGCGGTTCTCGCCAGCACTCGCGCCGTCAACCGAGATCCCGCCCAGCCGGGGCTCGATGTTGGCGCCCGAGACCTGCGTGACCAACGTGCTGAAGTCGCGCCCCTTCGGCAGCAGCTCGATCTGCTCGGCGCGAAGGCTGGTGGAGCGCGCGCTCTGCCTCACGTCTACGAGCGGTGTTTCGGCGGTGACCTGCACCTGCTCGGCGAGACCTCCCAGCTCGAGGCTGAACGCCAGCCGCTTGATCTGGCCAAGGAGTGCCTCGACCTTCTCGTACTTCTGGCCTTGGAACCCCTCGAGTGTGGCCGAGACCTCGTAGAGTCCGGGGGCGAGGGCCGGGAAGCGGAACGCGCCAACGTCATTAGTCACGGTCGAGACGAGCGCACCGCTCGCGCTTCTGGCTTCGACGGTGACGCCTGGGAGCACGGCTCCTGAGCTGTCCGTGACGATGCCTTCGATCGATGCCCGCTGCTCCTGGGCAAGAGCCGGAAGCGCCAGGGCGAGTGCCATCAACGAGACAAGCGCACATTTACGCATGGGACTGGCCTCCTCATCCGTGAAACTACCCCTACGACTTGTCTGCTCGCTATCAAGAATTAACTACGAAAAGAGCTCCGGACGCCACCCCTGGACACACGAACATCTACGCTCAAGGGCCAATCTACCTTGCTCGAGCAGGGCTGCAATCAGACAAGTAGGGAGCATTATACGCCAGCTCGGCAATTTACATAACCGTCATTTAGCCTCGCCGGCTCTGGACCAGCAGTCCACCGACCAATTGGATTTGTTCGATTCAACGCCTTGGATTCGCGTCTGGTCGTGGCGTCGTGCCGGCCTCGTGTCATGGATCCGGAATATCGACGGAACGCGGTTGCACGCTCACGGCCCCTGGCGCAGCCTGCAATTCCTAGCGAATTAATCCATTCTGCAGGCTGCTCCGGGTCCATGGTCCCTGCGGATCGCCGTGAGCGATTTCTCCTCAAAAACGGCTGGGCTGGCACGCGCAATGCATGCACTTGAGCGGCTCGACTGCCCATCCAGCTTTCGTGAACGGGGCGCTGCCCTTCTCGGCGGCGCTTAGGCTACGAGGGCTCTTCCAAACCCCCAGGGGGAGGCCATTATGAAGGGAAGAATGTTTATCGTGCTGGCGCTGATGCTCGCCCTTGCGAGCCCGGCGCTGGCTCAAGAGACGACGGGTGCGATCACCGGCAGCGTCGTGGACTCACAGGGACTCGGCATCCCGGCGGCGACCGTCCTCGTGACCGGAGGTCAGGGCGCCAAAGAAGCGCTCACCGACGCGCAGGGGCGATTTCGCGTGCCGTTCCTGGTGCCTGGTAGCTACTCGGTTCGGGTGACGCTCGACGGCTTCAAAACACTCGAACAGGGCAACGTGGTGGTTCGCCTTGGTCAGACCATCGATCTCTCCATGGAGATGCAGGTCGGCGGCTTGGCTGAGACGGTCGAGGTCGCTGCGGGCGCACCAATTGTCGACATGACTTCGACCACCGCAGGGGCGAACCTTTCGAGTGAGCTCTTCCAACGCGCGCCGGTCGGTCGGCGCTTAGCAGACACGCTGTATCTAGCGCCAGGAGTGAGCAGCAGCGGGATGGTTGGGGAGATGAACCCATCGATCACCGGTGGCAGCGGTCTCGAGAACCAATACGTCGTTGACGGCGTGAACATCACGAACGCCGGCTACGGCGCTATTGGGTCGTACTCGATTGTGTTCGGCTCGCTTGGCAACGGCACGCCGTTCGATTTCATGGACCAGGTCCAGGTGAAGACGGCCGGGTATGAGGCAGAGTACGGCCAGTCGACCGGCGGCGTTGTAAACGTCATCACCAAGAGCGGATCGAATACGTTCAACGGCAGCGCCTTCGCCTACTTCCAGCCAGATGCTCTTGAAGGGGACTGGACGCCGGTTGTGTCCGAGAGCCTGTCGCGGTCAGAGGCCGTGAACACGACAGCAACGCAGCTGAATGACGCCGGCTTTGAGATCGGCGGTCCCGTGCTGCAGAACCGCGTATTTTTCTTTGGTGCGATCGACCCGCAGTGGGAGACGCGTACTTTCCTCGCTCCGGAGAACGCGCCGCTCAGCTCGTTGGGTGAGGTGGACCGCGACCGGCGTGTCTTCGCGTACTCGGCCAAGGGCACATTCCAGGTGGCCGACAACCATCGGCTGGATGCGTCCTTCTTCGGCGACCCGTCCGAGGGTGACATTGGTCCGCAGCGTCGCACGTCACTGCTCCGCGACGAGACGACGGGCTTCAGTGATCTGACGTACGGTGGCCACAGCCAGGTGGTGAAGTACGAGGCGGCGATGACGCCCCGCTGGTTGGTGGAGGCCTCCTTCGCCCGCGCACAGAACAGCATCGAGGAGACGCCCGAGTTCGATGAATGGCAGTTCACGGACCGAAGGACCGACCCTATTAGGACCACGGGCGGCATCGGCTTCTACGAGGTGGGGAACGACGGTGAGAACTTCCAGTATCAGGCCAAGTCCACCCATTACCTCGGCGACCACCAAGTGCGATATGGTCTGCTCTTCGAAGACATCAAGTACGACAACACCATCGAACGGACGGGGCCGCCGATCACACTGCCGAGCGGCGCGGTGACCGTCACTGGCGCCCAGGTTGACGTATTGCCGGACGTGAACTTCGGCCAGATCTACAGCGTCACCCGGGCCAACCTGAGCAACGTCCGCGGCACCGAGCAGCAGTACCTGAGCTTCTTCGTGCAGGACACCTGGCGCGTTGGTAATCGGCTCACCATCAAGCCGGGTCTCCGCTACGAGCAGCAGGAGCTGGTTGGCAACCTGGACAGCTTCAAGTGGGATGGCAACTGGGCGCCGCGCATCGGCGCCACTTACGACCTGCTCGGCAACGGCCGCTCGAAGCTGTACGCCAACTGGGGCCGTTTCTTCGCGAAGATTCCGAACGACTTGGCGGCGCGCGCCCTCTCGAACGACGCCGCCGTGACCCGCGCCGACTACTTCGATGCTGCGTTGACGCAACCCATTCCGGACGGCGTGGCCACGAGCACCGATGGGGAAAGCTTCATCACCGACCATGAGCAGCTCGCCGGTCTGAGTAGCTCGGACTTCGACCCGGACGCCAAGTCGACCTACCTCGATGAGGCGCTCGTCGGCTTCGAGTTCGAAGCGGCGCCAGGCCTCAACCTCGGTGTTCGGTACACGCGGCGGCGGTTCGGCCGGATTCTCGAAGACATCGGCACGGCGCCGATGGTCGCGTACTTCCTCCCGGAGACGGCGGACGGGCTCGGCAGCGTGGAGTACTTCATCACGAACCCAGACGAGGACACGGTGGTCAGCTTTCCAGAGTTCGGCTCGTCGTTCGAAAAAGCGATCCACGACTACGACGCGGTCGAGCTCACGGCGGACAAGCGCCTGTCAGACAACTGGCAGGTCATGGGCTCGTACCGCTGGTCTCGACTCCACGGATCGTTCGAGGGCTTCTTCCGGAACGACAATGGCCAGTCGGATCCGGCCATCACGTCGCTCTTCGACTTCCCGACCAACGACCCGAGCTACTCGACGGTCGGTCGCCAGTTCGGCTTCCTTGGCGACATCCGGTTCCTGGGAGAGGCGGGCGCCGGTCCGCTGCCGAATGATCGACCACACCAGGTCAAGGTCTACGGCAACTACACGTTCGACATGGGGCTCAATGCCGGACTCGGTCTCAACGTCGGCTCCGGCCGACCGCTGACCGCGCTTGCCTCGAACCCCGCCTACCGCAGCTCCGGCGAGATACCGGAGACGCCACGCGGCGCCGGGTTCGAGACCCTGGATGGATTCCGTGATCGGACGCCGGTCGAGGCCACGTTCGACGTGCACCTGGACTATGCGCTCCGGCTCGGCGGACAGCGCCTCGTGCTGCTGTTCGATAGCTTCAACCTGTTCGATAGACAGGGCGTGATCGACTACGATAACTACACGCAGTCCACATTCCCGTCTGACAATCCGGACTTTGGTCGCGTTCTGCAGTACCAGAATCCGCGGCAGGTCAGATTCGGGATCCGGTTCCAGTTCTAACGCTTCGCCTACCACCGCCCGTGAAACGCTACGGGCGAGCCGACACGCACCAGAGGGGAGCCCAACCCGGCTCCCCTCTGCCGCTCCTGGCAGTTTCCCCACACACTCGAGCGCTTGCCACATTGCTGGTGAGCTGCTCGTCGACAGGGCCGCACTGGTGTCCCTTCTGCCCGCGTGGACCATTTGGTGCTAGAATCTGTGCTAAGTGGTCCCCCGGGAGTGCTATGCTGGAGAACATCAGCGAAATCGTCACGGTGCTTGGCGGTGAGCACACAGTCGGCCGGCGCGTGCGAACGACAGCGGATCTCATCCGTGCCATCGAAGAAGGCTTGTCGCCTCGAGCCTATCGGTCTGTGGTGGCCTACCTGCGATCACGGCTGGGTGTGGACCTCGCCGACCTGCCGTACATCGTGGTGCCAGAATCCACGCTCAAGCGCCGCATCAGGCGTAAACAACGCTTGACCTTCGACGAGAGCGAAAAGCTTGCCCGCTTGGCCCGCATCGTCTCGCTCGCTCAAGACGTCTGGGCCAGCCCGGTGCTCGCGGCGCGTTTCCTAACCGAGCCGCACGCGATGCTCGAGAAGCGGCGCCCGGTCGAGGTCGCGCAGACGGAGCTTGGCGCTCGGCAAGTCGAGGACTTGCTCTACAGTCTCGAGTATGGCCTCCCGGTATGAGAGTGTTTCGTCTCGGGTCCGGGCGCCACAAGCTCTTTGATGGCACCGGCGCCGGGATGCGAGGCGGACGATGGAATTCGAAGGGCCGGCCGGTTATCTATGCCGCTTCCAGCCTGTCGCTCGCAATGCTCGAGTACTTGGCGCGCGCAGGGATCTCGGAGTTCGCGCCCGACGCGGTATGCATCACTATCGATATCCTCGATGGAATCCGCGTTGAGCGTGTCGACGTCACGGACGTGCCGGGTTGGAACGCCACTGACTCTGCAGCGAGCCGAGAGGTCGGCGATCGATGGTTCGACGCGCAGCGGTCTGCCGTTCTGCTCGTGCCCTCTGTCATCGTCTCGTTGGAACACAACGTCATTATCAATCCTGCACACCCGGAGGCGCGTGGCATCCGCGCGGGCGCACCAAAGCCCGTCGGGTGGGATGCCCGACTGCGGCAGCTCGCAGAGCGCCGCAGCACAAAGCGGTTCCCGTCACGAGGGAGGAAGAGGTCACCATGAAGCTGTTCCCCTGCTCGGCGCTCCTGCTACTACTCGCCTTGTCGAGCCCCCTGCTCGCGCAAGAGACCACCGGCACGATCAGCGGCATCGTCGTGGATTGGCAGGGACTCGGCATTCCGGGCGCCAGGGTCACCGTCACCGGCGATCGGGGCCTGAAGGAAGCCCGCACCGGCGCCGACGGGCAGTTTCGGGTGCCGCTCCTCGTTCCGGGCACCTACACGGTCCACGTGAGGTTGCTGGGGCTGAGAACGCTGGAGCGGGAGAACGTGACCGTGGGCCTGGGCGAGACCATTAGCCTCTCGCTGAAGATGGAAGTCGGTGGGCTGGTCGAGACCATTGAAGTCGGCGGCGCGCCGCCCGGTATCGACAGCAGCACGACGACAGTTGGTGCGAACCTCGCGGCAGAGCTGCTTCGACAGGTGCCGGTCGGGCGGCGCCTGAGCGATGCGACCTACATCGCCCCCGGCGTGAGCAGCGGCGGCGGCACCGGCATGGCCAACCCGTCGATTGCGGGCGGCAGCGGCCTCGAAAACCAGTACGTCGTCGACGGCGTGAACATCACCAACGCGGGCTACGGTGCGCTCGGCTCGTACTCGATTCTGCACGGCTCGCTCGGGAATGGCGTGCCGTTCGACTTCGTGCGGGAGATCCAGGTAAAGACGGGCGGGTACGAGGCGGAGTACGGCCAGTCGACCGGCGGCGTGGTCAACGTGATCACCAAGTCCGGGAGCAACGAGGTGCGGGGAAGCGCGTTTGCGTACTTCCGCCCGTCGGCGCTCGAAGGCGGGTACGAACCGGTTGAGTCCGAGGTTCTCGCGCGGGAGGAATCGGTGAACGCCACGGCAACGCGGCTCAACGACGCCGGCATCGAGCTCGGTGGACCACTTCTCGAGAACCGGATGTTCTTCTTTGGCGCCATCGATCCTCAGTGGGAGACCGATACGCTGCTCGCACCGGAGGACGCACCGCTCAGCGAGCTGGGCGAGGTCGATCGCGATCGCAGGCTCGTGGCGTACGCCGCCAAGGCCACGGCACAGATTGCGAATGGACATCGCGCCGATGTGTCGTTCTTCGGCGATCCAGCCACGGGCGACATGGGACCCCAGCGCCGCATCGCGCTGCTTCGCGACGACACGACCGGCTTCAGCGAGTTGAGCTACGGCGGACACAACCAAACGGTCAAATACGACGGCGCGCTGCGACCGAGCTGGCTCGTCGAAGCATCGTTTGCGCGGGCCGCGAACCGGATCGAAGAGACACCGTCGGTCGACGAGTGGTCGATCACCGATCGAACCGGCGACGTGGTTCGCCGCTCCGGCGGCATCGGGCTGTACGAAGGCAACGATGGTGAAAGCCTTCAGTACAGCGTCAAGTCGACGCACTACTTCGCCAATCACGAAGTCCGATACGGCGTGCTGCTCGAAGACATTCGCTACGACAACATCATCCAACGGACCGGCCCGACGTTCACGTTGCCGGACGGCTCGCAGACGGTGACAGGCGCGCAAATCGACATCCTTCCGGATCCGGATCTCGGCCAGTTCTACCGTGTGACGCGCGCCAATACGAGCAACGTCCGCGACACAACGCAGGAGTACCTCAACTTCTTCCTGCAAGACACCTGGAGGATCAGTAACCGGCTCACGGTGCGCCCAGGCATTCGCTACGAGCAGCAGAAGCTGGTGGGCAACGTCGCGGAGTTCAGGTGGAAGGACAACTGGGCGCCGCGTGTCGGCGGCACCTTCGACGTGCTCGGGGATGGGCGCTCCAAGCTGTACGCGAACTGGGGGCGCTTCTTCGCGAAGATTCCAAACGACCTCGCGGCGCGCGCGCTCTCAGCGGATGCCGGTGTGACACTGGCGGACTACTACGACGCCGCGCTCACCGAGCCGATCCCCAACGGCGTTCCGGTCGGCGTCGAGGGGGAGACGGAGCACTTCCAGCCGGCCGGGCTCGAGCCGAGCGACTTCGATCCAAACTCGAAGTCCACCTACTTGGACGAGGCGCTGATCGGGTTCGAGTTCGAGGCGGCGCCCGGCTTGATGCTCGATGTCCGCTACATCCACCGCAGCTTCGGCCGAATCCTCGAGGACGTGGGTACGGTCCCGATGGCCGCGTATACGCTGTTTCCAGACGAGGCGGGCAATAGCGTCGAGTACTTCATCACGAATCCGGGCGCCGACACAGCTGTGCTGTTCCCAGAGCTCGGCGCGAGCTTCGAAGAGGCGATTCATGACTACGACGCGGTCGAGCTGACTGCCGCGCGGAGGTTCGCGCAAAACTGGCAGGTGCAGGCGTCGTATCGCTGGAGTCGGCTCTACGGCACGTTCGAGGGATTCTTCCGGAACGACAACGGACAGTCGGATCCGGCAATTACATCACTGTTCGACTTCCCGACAGACGACCCGTCGTACGAAGAGGTGATGGTGCCGCGCGGCTTCCGCGGCGACATCCGATTCCTCGGTGAGGCTGGGGCGGGGCCGCTGCCAAACGATCGGCGCCACCAGTTCAAGCTGTACGGGAACCGCAGCTTCGACTGGGGCTTGAACCTCGGCCTTGGTGTGCTGCTGGGCTCCGGCCGTCCGTTGACCGCCCTCGCGGCCAACCCTCGATATCAGAGCACCGGCGAGATTCCAGAGACACCGCGCGGAGTCGGGTTCCAAACGGACGACGGGTTCAAACAACGCTCGCCCGTGGAGGTGGACTTGAACGTCCACGCCGACTATGCCATTCGTGTTGCTGGCCGTCGGCTTGTGTTGCTCGTCGACGCGTTCAACTTCATCAACCGGCAAGGCGTGTTGGCGTACGACGACTACACACAAACCAACCCGACGACCGAGAGTCCCGACTTCGGCAATGTCCTCCAGTACCAAACGCCGAGCCAGATCAGATTCGGGATCCGCTACGAATTCTAGCGGACCGCGGCCTCCGGCCGCGCTCCCCGACGCTCACTTGCGAGCCCCGAAACTTGACCCAAATGCGTCAAGTTTCGGGTTCTCAAGGGTTCTAGGCGCGCTCACGTCTTCGCTAAAGCTTCAGCGGGTTCGACGTAGCCTTGGCGAAGTCGAAACGGGCGGACGAGTCGGCGAACCCTACGACCGGTGAAACGGGAGGCCTGTCCAGGCGTCCCCGTTTTCCACGCTTGCGCATTCCTCCAGCACATCATTACACTATCCTCCGGCACTGTTGATCGCTCGGGGGCTCCGGGTGCCCGCCCGGCCCGACGATATTGTTTTTGCTTTACCCAGGAGGATAGGTTATGCGTAGCTGGCTCTGCAGCGTCGCCGTACTTCTCGGGCTGTCGGTTGGCCCCGTCCTTGCGCAGGAACAAAGCGGCAGGATCGAAGGCGTCGTTCGGGACGCACAAGGCGGGATGCTTCCCGGCGTCACGGTGGAAGCCGAGAGCCCGGCGTTGGTAGGGCGAGAGACCGTAGTCACAGATGCGGCCGGTGCGTACCGATTCCCAGCACTGCCGCCGGGCAGCTACGAGATCGCTGCCGCACTTCAGGGGTTTCAGTCGCACAGCATTGGCAACGTCCGTTTGGAGCTGGGGCAGGTGCTGAGCGTGAACCTCACGCTGCAGGTGGAAGGCCTGGCCGAGACCATCGAGGTGACGGCCCGAGGCGCCGCTCATCGACGTGAAGCAAACCGCCGTGACGGCGTCGATCACGCGTGAGCTCCTGACGCGCGTGCCGATCAACCGCAACTACACCGATGCCATCGGTATGGCGAGAGGCGCCGAGGATGAGCCGAAGTCGGGCGGGTTCCAGGTGGATGGTGCGAGCGGGTCTGAGAACCGCTTCGTCATCGATGGCCTCGACACCACCGACATCGGCAGTGGCATCGACAACAAAGGCCTCCGAATGGAGTTCGTCGAGGAGGTACAGGTCAAGACGAGTGGCTACAACGCGGAGTATCGCGCCTCCACAGGGGGTGTCATCAACGCGATCACGCGCTCCGGAAGCAACGCGTGGCACGGCGACATCGGTCTCTATCACGAGGACAACGAGCTCTCGGGAGATATCCGGCCGGAGCTGCGGCTCAACCCAGTCGATACGACGATTGCGGAGCACGTGACGAAGCCTCGCGACGGCGACCGCCAGACCGAGCCGACGTTCGCCTTGGGCGGGCCGATCCTCAGGGACCGGATGTGGTTCTTTGCCGGATACGCACCGAACTTTCGGCGCGAGAGCCGCACGGTCACGTTTCTCGAGAACGACGCGACGCAAGAGTTCGTAGACGATGAGCGTGGGCATCGCCTCCTCGGGAACGTGACGACCCGTCTGACCGATGCGCTCCGGTTGAAGGTGTCTGTGATGAACGACGAGTTCCGGGGTGGATACGCGTTTCCGTCCATCGAGCCGGACGGGACGAGCTTCGACAACCCCGTGTCCTTTCCGGATTCGGTGCGCTCGGATTCATTCGACCGGACGGTGTCGGCAGTGATCGACTGGGCTCCCACCAATCGGCTGTACGTCAACGTCGCCACGGGCATCTACGATTACGGAAGCAAGGATGAGGGCGAGTTCTTCGACGGCATCCGCTACCGCGTCCTCGAGAGCAACTTCGGGTTTCCGGAGGTTCCCGGCAATTTAAAGCACGTCAATGGATACGACAGCTCGATAGCGAACGCGCGCAATCTCAAGGACGACTGGCGGCGCGTCCAAGTCAGCGGCGACCTGACGTCCTACTTGAACGGGCTCGGTGATCACACGCTCAAGACAGGCGTCCAGTACGAGCGGTTCGGCAACGACGTCGACAGCGGCAACGTTCTGCCAGATATTCGTCTCTCTTGGGACGATAGCTGGCAGACGCTCGATGGACGCGCTGTGCGGGGGGAGTACGGCTACTATATCGTTCGTGAGTTCAAGACGCTGGGAGACGTGACAGGCCACAACCTCGGTTTCTTCGTGCAAGACGCCTGGACCATCAATAATCGGCTGACGTTGAACCTCGGCGTGCGGACCGAGCGAGAGCTCATTCCTTCGTATCGCGACGATGCCCCGGACCTCGAGTTCTCGTTTGCAGACAAGTTCGCACCGCGCGTCGGGTTTGCCTACGACCTGACGGGCAGCGCACGCTCAAAGCTGTATGGCTTCTGGGGCGTCTACTACGATCTGATGAAGCTGGATCTGGCGCGCGGTGCGTTCGGCGGCGACAAATGGGTCGACTACATGATCACCTTGGATACGTTCGACTGGCCTTCGATCCAGTGCGACTATCCGCCAAGCGCCATCGGATCATCGTCTTGCCCCGGCACCTTCATCGAGGAGATCGACTATCGCTACCCGTCCAACGGACCCGAAGCCGTGGCCTTGGGCGTGGGCGGTGTCGATCCAGACATGAAGCCGGTGCGGACGCAAGAGCTCACCGTCGGCCTCGACCACGAGCTCAACGCCACGATGTCCGTCGGGGTCCGCTATGTCCACAAGCAGCTCGACCGGACCATCGAGGACGTCGGCACACAGCTACCCGGCGTTGGCGAGATTTACTTCATCACGAACCCAGGCAAGGGCTCCGAGGACTTCGGCCTGTTTCCGCTCGGACGCGACTTTCCACAGATGCCGCATGCCAAGCGTGAGTACGATGGCCTGGAGCTCGCGCTCCGCAAGCGGCTCGCCGACAACTGGCAGCTCAACGCGGTCTATACGTTCAGCCGTCTCTACGGGAACTACTCCGGGCTTGCTAGCTCCGATGAGTCGGACAATGGCACGGGGCGGACGGATCCAAACGTCGAGCGCTACTTCGATGGTCTGTACGGCCTCTTCGATACGTCCGGTAGCCTTGACCCGCTGTACGGCGTCCTCGCGACGGATCGCCCGCACATCCTCAACCTGCAGGCGTCATACGACTTCCCCTGGGGCACGACAGTCGGCGGCAACCAGTTGATGGCCTCCGGCACGCCGACCACGCGCCAGATCAGTCAGAATGGCATCCCGGTCTGGTACCAGGGACGGAACAGCGATGGGCGTACTGAGGCACTCAGCCGCACCGATCTGAGCGTCCAACACGCGTTTCAGCTCGGCGGCGGGCGCCGACTCAGTGTCGGAGTGCAGATCTTCAATCTCTTCGACGAAGAGAACGTCACGAGGATCTACCAGCGCCCGTATCGGGATCGGTTCAACGTATCCGATGAGCAGTTCTTCAACGGCTTCGACGCCGACGCGCTTGCATCCGCCAATCGCGACGATGTTCGGCCCGATCCGCAGTTCCTGCAGGCGGCAGGCTTGCAGGGGGAACGGGAGCTCCGATTTCTCGCGAAGTTCAGTTTCTGATGCAGAAAGAACCGCCAATGCGGGAAGTCAACGTCGTAGGTGTGTTGGGCTGTGGCCTCATGGGCTCTGGCATCGCGCAGGTAGCCGCGCAGAGCGGCTACCGGACGATTGTGCTCGAGGTCGACCAGGCGCTGTTGCGCAAGGGCCTTGGTCGCATCGAGCGGTTCTTGAGTGATGGCGTATCACGAGGCAAGGTGACGGAAGATGTGAAGGCTGCCACCCTCGCGCAGATCACCGGGACCACTCGCTATGAGGACTTGAAGCAGTGCGATCTCGTCATCGAAGCCATCATCGAGAACCTCGACGCGAAGCGAGCAGCCTATCGTCAGCTCGAGGCCGTGGTGAAGCCGGACACGGTCATGGCTTCGAACACGTCGTCGCTTTGTATCACCGAGCTTGCGGCGAGCACCACACGGCCAGACCGGTTTGGCGGCCTGCATTTCTTCAATCCGGTGCCGCTGATGAAGCTCGTCGAGGTCATTCGCGCACTGACGACGAGCGACGAGACGCACTCGCGGCTGATGGCGCTTGCACGTGCACTGGGCAAGGAGCCGATAGTGGCGCCCGATCGACCCGGCTTCATTGTCAACCGGTTGCTCGTGCCGTACCTCCTCGATGCGGTTCGGGCCTACGAGAACGGTTTGGGCAGCATCGAAGACATCGATAACGGGATGAAGCTCGGTTGCGGTCATCCGATGGGACCGTTTACGCTCCTGGACTTCGTCGGGATCGACACGACGTACTACATTGCGAACATCATGTACGAGGAATTTCGCGAGCCGGCCTACGCTCCGCCGCCTCTCCTGAAGCGTATGGTTCTTGCCGGGCACGTCGGGCGCAAGGCGGGGCGGGGATTTTACAGCTACGAGAAGTAAAGGGCAAGTGATCAAGGGTGACAAGGTGACAAGGTGACAAGGTGACAAGGTGACGGGGTCGTTTGAGCGTCTGTAGCGCGGGGCCTTCAGGCCCCGCGGTCACCTTGTCACCTTGTCACCCCCTCACCCCCTCACCTTGTCACCCCCTCACCCTGTCACTCCAGATCCCCCCGCAGCTTCGAGCCCGCCGCCTTGAACTCGCGGTCTTCCGGGCCCCACTCCGAATCTGCCGGCGCGGCGAGCAGCTTTTCGAGCGTCGTGCGCGCCTCCTCTTTCCGGTCCAGCGCGATGAGGGTCTCGGCCAGGAAGAAGAGAGTTGCCGTGCTGTTCGGGTTGTACTTCAATGACTGCCGGAGGTGCTGCTCGGACTTCTCCTTGCTGCCACCGAACAGGCCAGGCACGCGATAGTACCAGCGGCCGAGCGCGCGATCCGCGGAGCCCTGCTGGAAGGCGGGATCGAGGCGCAATACCGTTTCCAACTCCTCCTTGATTGCGCCGCGGTACCGGAGACCGGCCATCCTGGAGTCCTCCGCGAGCTTGCCCATCGTGGCCGCGAGCCAGAAGTGTCCCTCCGGGCGGTTCTCGTTCAGCGCGATGGCTTCGCGTGCGGCCTTCATCCCGACCTCGAGATCCGCCCGTCTGGCCTCCTTGGGGCCGTGGCTACCGATCCAGTACATCGCTCGTGCGACCTTCCAGGTGGACTCGAAATCAGTCGGATCAGCAGCAGCGCGTGCCTGCCAGATCTCGACCGCCGAACGCGCCTTGTCAGGGTCTTCTCGCTCGGCATAGAGCGCATCAGGATCTGGCGTTAACGATGTCTGAGCCAGGGCGGTCACGGCTCTCGAAGCTGGCAGGAGCGCCGCAGCGACTGTAGAGGGAACTCCGCAGGCAACGAAAACCGTGAGGTACAATATCTTCATGCAAGACCTGATCGTTCAATTACTACCGGCGCTGGGCGAGGATCCCAACCGCGAAGGTCTTCGCCGTACGCCCGAGCGCGTCGAGCGGGCGCTGCAGTTCCTCACCAGCGGTTACCGTGCTAACGTCGATGAAATCCTCAATGGCGCCCTGTTCACGGTTGATTATAGCGAGATGGTGATCGTCAAAGAGATCGATTTCTACAGCCTCTGCGAGCACCATCTCCTCCCGTTCTTCGGAAAGTGTCACGTCGCTTACATCCCACGGGACAAGGTCATCGGCATTAGCAAGATCCCTCGGTTGGTCGATATCTTCAGCCGGCGACTCCAAGTGCAGGAGCGTCTGACGAACCAAATCGCCGAGACGATTCGCGAGAAGATCAACCCGCTCGGTGTTGGCGTTGTCATGGAGGGATTGCATCTCTGCATGGCCATGCGCGGTGTCGAAAAACAGAATTGCTATGCGACGACCAGCGCCATGCTCGGCACCTTCCGCGGCGATGCGCGCACCCGCGCGGAGTTCTTACAACTCATCCGATCGAAGTAGAGAAAGGGGCCTGTCCCCTTGTCTCCTCCGGTGCGAGAGCCGGATCGACGGGCACGCCCACAGCGCGGGCGAGCAGCGCGTGGATCTGGCGGACGCCTTCGGTGAGCGATGCCGGTCCCGGCTGGAGGATGTACGTGGACTTGATTTCGTAGATGTGGCCGCCGCGTACGGCCGGCAGCTCGGCCCATCCAGGTCGCGCGGCGATGCGTGCGTGCTTGACCGCCTTGCCACACCAGGACGCGAGGATGACCTCTGGCGTGCGAGAGAGGACGTCATCTGCTGACACGATGCGCTCACGTCCGAGACGGCATGCGCGCAGCTCTGGAAACGTTGGCTCCCCGCCGGCAATCTCGATGAGCTGTTCCACCCACGTGATGCCGGAGATGATGGGGTCGTCCCATTCCTCGAAGAATACGCGCGGTCGGGAGGGAAATCGCGCCGCGGAGCGCGCAACCGCCTCGAGCCCCTGCTCGAGCTCGTCAGCCAGCGCCTCGGCCTGTGCGGCGCAGCCGACCAGGGCCCCGAGCATCCGAATCATCTGCAGAATCTCGTCGGTCGTCCGCTGATTGAAGACGACGATTGTGTAGCCACGACGGGCGAGCTCTGCAGCAATGTCGGCCTGTAGGTCGGAAAAAGCCAGAATCAGATCTGGGCGCAGCGCTTCGATCTTCTCGAATCGCGCATTGATGAATGCCGAGACCTTTGGCTTCTGACGCGCCTCTGGCGGGCGCACCGTGTAGCCAGACACACCAACGACACGGTGGCCTTGGCCGAGCCTGTAGAGCGTCTCGGTTGTTTCCTCCGTGAGACAGACGATGCGTTGCGGATATCTGCCCAGAACGGCCCTCCGGTCAATGCACAATGTACAATTACCAATATGGTGGGCGCCACAGGTACCTCTGGCGACGCCCGAATCGTTTGAGCTGACGAAAACCTTTTACCTGACTCTATGCAACTGTACGACATCGTCGTTGTAGGTGCTGGGCCCGCCGGGCTCGCGACCGCTATTGCTGCCAAGCAGCGCGGGCTCTCGGCGCTGGTCCTCGAGAAGGACGTTCTGGTCAACACGCTGCTGCACTTCCCCGTCAATATGATCTACTTCACGACGCCAGAGCTGATGGAGATTGGCGGCCTGCCGTTCGTGACGCCCTACGAGAAACCGACGCGCGTCGAGGCACTCCGTTACTATCGGCGCGCCGTCGAAACTTACGATCTCGCGATCCAGTACAACGAGCGGGTGACGGCCGTCGTGCGCGCTGGCAACGACGGCGACGTCCCCTTCGCGGTACGTACGGAGACGCCCGAAGGTAGGATTCATGAGTACGCCGGCCGCTTCGTCGTGATTGCGACGGGCGCCTTCGATCTTCCCAACATGATGGGTGTGCCCGGCGAGGAGCTGCCGCACGTCTCGCACTACTACACCGAGGCACATCCGTACTTCAAGAAGCGGGTCGCCATCGTGGGTGGCGCCAACTCGGCTGCCGATGCTGCCCTCGATCTCTATCGCTCTGGCGCGGATGTCACCCTGGTCCATCGCGGGCAGAGCTTCTCCGACTCGCTGAAATACTGGGTGCGCCCGGATCTCGAGAACCGCATCAAGGATGGCGCTATCAAGGCACGGCTAGGGGCCCGCCTGATCGAGATTCGACCAAAGGAGGTGCTGA
This sequence comes from Luteitalea sp., assembly GCA_009377605.1. Classification (NCBI taxonomy): domain Bacteria; kingdom Pseudomonadati; phylum Acidobacteriota; class Vicinamibacteria; order Vicinamibacterales; family Vicinamibacteraceae; genus Luteitalea; species Luteitalea sp. Next base: position 12,074 of record WHTT01000019.1, on the reverse strand, counting down.
TCGAAGATGGATCTGGACCCCACGTGTTACCCGCCGATGTCGTGCTATTGCTGACGGGGTATCGCTCGGACACGACCCTGTTCGCCGCGGCGGGTGTCGAGTTCGATCCGGAAACGTCAGTGCCGGTCTTCGATGCCGAAACGTTCGAGACGAACGTGCCCGGTGTGTTTCTGGCAGGCGCCGTGATCACCGGTCGGAACAGCGGCAAGATCTTCATCGAGAACGGCCGCTTTCATGGGGCGCAGGTCGTTCGCATCATTCACGACCGGTTGCGCATGGAGGTAGCGGACTCGGTGCAAGCCTAGCTCTAGAAAGACCTCAGTGAACCGTCCTCGTCTTCTTCGTCAGGTAGTCCATGAGGACGTACTGGCCCAAGGTGAACGGTGTCGTGAAGTACGCCTTGCCGCGGCATATCTCGGCGACACGCCGGACGAAGGCGACCAGATCGTAGTCGCGCGCCAGCATGAAGGTGTTGATCATGATGCCCGAACGGCGGCATGCCGAGACCTCCGCAAAGGTCTCGGTGACGATCAGGGGATCGAGACCGAAAGCATTGCGATAGATGCGGCCATCCGGATGGGTGATTGCGGACGGCTTGCCGTCGGTGATCATCACGATTTGCCGCATGTCCTTTTGCTGGCGCTCGAGGATGCGGCGCGCCAGCCGCAGGCCTTCACGTGTGTTCGTGTAGTACGGACCGACGCGCACACGCGCGAGCCGTGAGAGCGGGATCTCTTCGGCCGCATCGTGGAACAACACCACGCGCAGGTCGTCGCCCGGGTATTGGTGGCGAATGAGGTTCGACAGCGCGAGCGCGACACGCTTGGCCGGCGTGAAGCGGTCTTCGCCGTAGAGGATCATGCTATGGCTGCAGTCGAGCAGCAGAACGGTGGCGCAGGAGCTCTGATACTCACCCTGGGCAACCATGAGGTCCTCTTCTCGCACGTCGATGGCAGCGTTGCCGCTCGTCGGCTGGTGACTGATGGGCAAGCCTCCGCGTCGAACGGCGTTGAGGATGGTCGCGCTGGCGTCGAGGTTGAGCGTCTCGCCGAACTCGTAGGCCTTGGGAGCGCCTTCGGCCTCGGTGCCGGTCGCCAGCTCGCGGGTATCGTGCCGGCCGACGGCACTGCGGCCACGTGAGCCAAGAAGATCGCGGAGCGCCCTGTAGCCCAGGAAATCCAGGCCCTTGTCGGTGACCTCGAACTCCACGGGCCGTCCATCCCCGCCACCGCCATCGCCCGCCCGGTCTGGCGACGCGTCCGAGGGCGCCGGTCCGGGATGCGGGACCAGATACCCCTCCTTGGTCAGCTGCTCGATGAGGCGCTCGATGAGCTGCTCGATCTGCGATCGGGCATCGGCATCGGCCGGGTCCCCGAGGAGCCGTTCCAGCGTTTCCTCCGACAGAAGACCGCCTGACAGCAGGGCGTCCAGAATGGCGTCGTGGAGCGACTGCCGTGAAAAAGACGTGTCGCCCGGATCGCCGTACGGGTTGTCGAAGCCGCTCCCCATCAGGAGGTCGGACAGCTTCGACAGGAGCTCCTCGAGGTCGAGCCCTTCGAGATCGTCGCCCACCCAACGATGAAATTTGTAGCGCATGACCCGCAGATGATCGAGGGGCGATCAGTTGTACAGCTTCTTGCGCCCCGGTGACGGAAGCTCCTCGTCCTCGATGGTTGGCTGTGTCGTACGGATGCGGCGGCGCGGCGGCTCCGCCGCCTCGTACTGCCACGCGTCGGATCGGCTGACGCGCTTCTGCGCGTGCAGACCCTCGAGAATGAAATCGACGGCCGCGGCGCGGCGCCCACTGTCGCCACCGGTGTCTCGGTCGATCTGATCGCCGAGCTCGACGAGCCCCTGCAGCTTCCCGGCTTCCTCGAGCAGCTCGGCCGCAGACAGCGTGTCACTGAGCTGCATCGTCCCGCCCATATCGAACCACTCGATGATCGGCTTGAGGTCGGCGCCATCGTCATAGCCGTCGAAGACGACGCGCACGGCGCTGCGGACGAGATCACGGCCGACCGTATCGGCGCCCCGCAGCTCGCCCTCGTACTCGAGCTCGAGCTTCCCGGTGAGCGCAGGCAAGGCCGCGTAGACATCCGCCACACGGGGAACGACGACGGACTCACCCGAGAGAAGCGTCCGTCGCTCTGCGTTGGACACCACGTTCTCGATACAGGTGATGGGCAGGCGCTGGCTCACGCCAGAGCGCTTGTCCACCCTTGAATCCACGCGCGCCTGGAACGCAATTTCCTCGACGACCTCGCGTACGTAGGGAGGAACGTCGACACGCAGCCCTCCGTGGCCGTCTCGCTCCACCCATGCCTCTTGCTGCGTAATCGCCATGGCGGCGTCTCGCGTGCGCGGGTAATGCGTGCGAATCTCCGAGCCGATCCGGTCCTTGAGCGGCGTGATGATCTTCCCGCGGGCGGTGTAGTCCTCTGGATTGGCGCTGAAGACCATGAGCACGTCGAGCGGCAGTCGCACCGGATAGCCTTTGATCTGCACGTCGCCCTCTTGCAAGATGTTGAAGAGGCTCACCTGGACGCGCCCGGCGAGGTCGGGCAGCTCGTTGATGGCGAAGATGCTCCGGTTCGCCCGCGGCAGCAGGCCGTAGTGCATCGTCAGCTCGTCGGAGAGCTGCAAGCCGGCACGGGCCGCCTTGATCGGATCGATGTCGCCGATGATGTCGGCCACCGTCACATCCGGCGTGGCCAGCTTCTCGACGTAACGTGCCTCCCGGGGGACCCATTCGATGGGCATGGCGTCGCCTTCTTCCTGCACGCGGCGCTTCGCGAAGGCGCTCAACGGCGCAAGCGGGTCATCGTGGATCTCCGACCCGGGGACGACGGGCATTGCTTCATCGAGCAGCGTCACGAGGGCGCGCAGCAGCCGGCTCTTGGCCTGGCCGCGCAGGCCGAGCAAGACGAAGTCGTGCTGTGAGAGGAGTGCGTTCACCAGCTGGGGGATGACCGTCTCGTCGTAGCCGATGATGCCTGGGAAGAGCGGTCCCGCCTGCTTCAGGCGGGCAATGAGGTTTTGTCGAATCTCCGCGCGCACCGGGCGGTGCGGGATGCGCCCCGCCGCCACGTCGCGTTTTAGTGCACCAAGCGTCTTTGGACGGGCCATACCGCGATAGTATCACCTTGAGTCTCGAGTGTTGAGTGGTGAGTGTTGAGTTGAGCTCGAGCCTCGAACCTCGAACGTTGAACCCCTACGTCGAACCTTGCACCTGATCCTTGATCGCGCTCGCCCTACGGTGTTTGCCCACCGTGGCGGTGCGGCCTTGATGCCCGAGAACACATGCGAGGCGTTTGCCAACGGCCTGGCGCTCGGCGCGCAAGGGGTGGAGCTCGATTGTCGTCTCTCCCGGGATCGGGTCGTGATGGTTCACCACGATGCGACACTCGACCGGACGACCAATGGGCGTGGGCCGATTTCGGCCCGGACGGCGGACGAGCTCCGCGCTCTCGATGCCGCTCATTGGTTTGCCCCGAGCAAGGGCTATCCGTTGCGCGGTAAGGGCATTCGCATGCCGCGGCTCGTGGATGTGCTGCAACAGGCGCGCGACGCGGCGCTCGTCATCGAGCTGAAAGGCATCGACCCGACACTCGGTCGTGTGGCGGTGGAGGTCGTTCGGCGCGCTGGCGCTCTCGAGCGGGTTTGCTTTGGCGGTTATTCGCTCGCCACGCTGCGAGCGGCGCGGGAAGCCGAGCCCACGGTCATCACCAGCGCCTGTCTGGAAGAGGTACGTCTGGCCCTTTACAAGTCGTGGGTCCGTTGGCCGCTTCGGCGCCTTCCGTATCGGGCGCTCCAAGTGCCGGAGCATGGCGGTGGCCTACGAATCGTGTCGCCCCGATTCGTGCGTGCTGCGCATCGCGCCGGTCTGACCGTCCATGTCTGGACTGTGGACGAGCCACGCGAGATCGCACGGATGCTCGATTGGGGCGCAGACGGCATCATCACGGACCGTCCAGACGAGGCGGTGCCCGCGGTCCAGCGCTGGCTCGAGTCGGCAGGGGCTTTCAGTACAGAACGACGTGGAGCTCACCGGGCCCGTGAACACCGCGGCTGAGTGTCATTTCGATGTCAGCGGTGCGGCTCGGGCCGGTGATGATGACGAGGTTGCTCACGTCCTGGACCGTCGACGACTCCTCCGCCAACCATGCGGTCAAGGAGGGCCAGAGGCCCGAACGTGGCAGGAGCGCAACGTGCACCGGCGGCAGGAGCGAAGCAAGGCGCAGCCGGCCTGGACCGCTCCGCACCACTATCGACCCTGTGTCCGCCAGGCCTGCGTCAGCCCCCGTCAGACCAAGCTCCGCTCGTTCCAGTGTCGCCAGCGAGGCGGCTCGTGCCTCGGTCTCGGAGGGCACGGGTCCGGTCATGACCTGGAGACCGTCGCCTTCCAGGTCACCCAACAGGCCGTCCACGCGCAAGTGCTGCCCTTCCCACGAGAGCACGCGCGTGGCACGTTGATCGCGAGCAATCTCACGAACACGACACCGCGCCGCCTCGACCCCGGATACCTCGTGCACGACACCGGCGAGTGCTTCTAACTCACGGCGAAACGAGGAGACCAGCTCCTCGGGGCTTTCGGCGGCGCGCTCCGCGCCCTGAGACACTCGCGCACTCGACGGACCGTCGGGAGACGCACCAGGCAGCAGCGCCCGCCCGATGGCTCGGCCAAGCGTGCTCCGCATGTGAGCGAGATCTTCTGGCTTCATGTGCTGACGTCTCTTGAGTTGCTATACGTAGCGCAGGCCTTTAGGCCTGCCGAACTGCGGCGCAGGCAGGCCTAAAGGCCTGCGCTACTGATTCCTGAACCTGATTCCTGACGCCTGCCTTTCCACTGTTCCTGGAACGTGCGAGGGGCCATCGCTGGGAATTCGCGATACCTGGTCCAGCCCGCCAGTGGTCCAGGGAGCTTCGAGATACGCCCATCCCGCGCCACCAAGCTCGTTGCTCGCGCGGTCAAGCGGCCAGCCAGGCGGAACAGCGTCGGTCGAACGGCGGTGAAGCGATAGGCTCGCAGGCCCACGCGTGCCCACCAAGGTCCGTGGCCTTCGGTTGCGGCGCGCGCGCGCAGGGCGAGCAACATCCGCGGAATGTCGATTCGGACGGGGCAGACCTCCCGACACGCGCCACACAGGCTGCTGGCGTGAGGGAGGTCGCTCCAGTCTGCCAGGCCGCCTATTGCGGGCGTGAACACGGCGCCAACCGGTCCAGGGTAGACGCTGCCGTACGCGTGACCCCCAATCTGGCGATATACGGGACAGGCATTCAAGCATGCGCCGCAGCGAATGCAATACAGGATCTCGGCGAGCTCGCTTCCGAGCACGTGGCTCCGGCCGTTGTCCACGAGGACGACGTGGAGCTCATCGGGTCCATCACTTTCGGCGTCCAAGCCCGGCCGGCGGGGTCCCGTGAGGAGATTCGTGTAGGCGGTCAGCTTCTGCCCCGTCGAGCTGCGCGCCAGCAGCTGCAGCATGATCCCGAGGTCGGCCAGCGTGGGCAAGATACGCTCAATGCCCATGAAGGCGACATGAATCCGCGGTACGGTCGTGGTGAGGCGGCCATTCCCCTCGTTGGTGCAGATGCACAGCGTTCCGGTCTCGGCAATCCCAAAGTTCACACCGCTCACGCCCATCCCGGCCGTCAGGAAGTCCTGGCGCAGCTTCCGGCGTGCAAACGCCGTCATGCTCGGGATGTCGGCCACGTCGGCGTCGGTGGCACCGACCTCTCGCTTGAACGTGGCGGCGATGTCTTGCCGCGTCTTGTGGATGATTGGAGCGACGATATGCGATGGATGATCGTGATCGAGCTGGATGACGTACTCTCCGAGATCGGTTTCGACAACGCGAAGGCCGGCCGCCTCGATCGCGCGGTTCAGCTCGATTTCCTCGGTCACCATCGACTTGGACTTGACGATCGACTTGACGCCGCGTGCGCGCGCGAGGTCCACGAGGTAGCGCACGGCGTGGTCGGCGTCAGGCGCCCACACGGCTGTCCCGCCATGGCGTTCGACCTGCTCGACGAAGCGCGTGAGCTGCTCGTCCAAGCGGCCAAGGGCGTTTGCGCGGATGCGGCGCCCCTCGTCGCGTAGTCGATCGGCATCCGCAAGGCCTGCCAGGGCCGCCAAGCGGCCCTCCACTTTGCGGGCCGTCGCACGCCCAATGGCACCGCGGAGCTGCTGGTTGCCGAGCGCCTGCTCGACGCGTCGATGGAAAGGTAGCGGGCTCGTCATGTATCGGGCTGCCATGACTGTTCGGTGCTCAACGGCTCGCGAGGACCTCGGCCAGGTGGCGCACGCGCACCCGGCTGCCGCGCCGCTCGAGGCCACCCTGCACGTGCATGCCGCAGCTCACATCGGTGACCACGACGGTGTCGGCACGGCTCTCCTCGATGGCGTCGAGCTTTGCTGCGAGCATCGCGCCAGAGATATCGGCCATCTTCACGGCGAACAGGCCGCCAAACCCGCAGCAGACGTCAGCATCGCGCAGCGGGCACCGCTCGATGCCGCGCACATGCTCCAGCAGCGCGCGTGGCTGACGATCGACGCCGAGGCCGCGCAGACCATGACAGGCTGCATGGTAGGTCACGCGTCCAGTCCCGGTTGCCCCGGTGTCGGTAATGCCGAGCACGTCGACGAGGAACTGCGAGAACTCGTAGGTCCGCGACGCCACATCATGAGCTTTCTTCGCATACGCGGGCTCCGCGGCAAGCAAGGTCTCGTAGTGATGGAGCACCATGTCGGCGCAGGAGCCGGACGGCACCACGATGGGTCGCTCGTCCTTCGACAACACATCGAGCGTATGTCGTGCCATGGCCCGGGCGTCATTCCAACTGCCAGCGTTGAAGGCTGGCTGACCGCAGCATGTCTGTCCGGCCGGGCAGGTCACCGACACGCCGTGTCGTTCGAGCACCTCGACGGCGGCAAGTCCGGTCTGCGGAAAGAAATGGTCGATGAGGCAGGTCACCAGGAGCTGCACAGAGCGCGGCTTCACGCGACTAGGGTATAACAGGCGCATGTCTTCTGCCGACTCCAGGCCGTTCCGCTGGGGCATTCTTGGCACGGCGCGCATTGTGCGCCGGCTAGTGGAGCCGCTCCGCAGCCAAGGTCACGCGCTCGTGGCGGTTGCCAGCCGCGACCGAGGGCGGGCCGAGGCGTTCGCGCGCGACTGGCAGATACCGCGTGCGCACGGTGCCTACGACGACCTTTTGGCGGATCCCGACGTCGACGCCGTCTACATCCCGTTGCCGAACGCGCTGCATGCCGCGTGGACCATCAACGCCGCCGCGGCAGGGAAGCATGTCCTGTGCGAGAAGCCGCTGGCGCTCACGGTTGGCGAGGTGGAGGCGATGGGCGAGGCGGCCGCCCGCCACGGCGTCGTGGTGGCGGAGGCATTCATGTACCGCCATCATCCAGTGACCCTGGCCGCACGGCAGCTGGTCCTCGAGGGAGCGGTGGGCAGCGTGCGGCACCTGCGCGGTGCCTTCACGTTCCTGCTGACCGGCGATCACAACGTCCGGTTGGATCCGCGGCTCGGAGGCGGCGGTCTGTGGGACATTGGTTGTTACCCGGTGAGCTGGATGCGGTACGTCTTGGGTGCGGATCCGCTCGAGGTGAGCGCCACGATCGTGACGGGGTCTACGGGTGTCGACGTCGCGGCGGCGGCGACCTTGCGCTTTCCAGGCGACATCCTTGGTCAGTTCGATTGTGGCTTCACTGCTCCCTTCCGCACGGAAATGCAGGTTGTCGGCTCGGAGGGCGTGCTCGACGTGCCGCATCCCTTCAAGCCCGGCCCCACAGAGGTCATCGTCGTACGTCGTGGTGACGAGACGACCGAGGTTCCCATTGAAGGCGGCCCGCTGTACCAGCTCCAGGTGGACGACTTGCGCCGGGCCGCCCGCGAGAGTGTGCCGGCGCGCGTCTTGCCCTCCGAAAGCCGCGGCAACGTCGCGACACTGGTAGCACTCTACGAGTCCGCTCGGACCGGTCGCGTGATCGGGGTTCAGGATTCAGGAATCGGGAAACGGGAACCAGGGACCAAGAACCAGGAATAAGCAAGTGAGCGCAGTCGAAGGGTCGAAGGGCCGAATCCCGAATCCCGATTCCCGAGAATTCCTTTCTGGTGCGGTGGAGCGCGTGACGTTCCACAATCTCGAGACCGGGTTCTGCGTTGTCCGGGTACAGGTTCGGGGACGGCGCGACCTCGTCGCGCTGATTGGCTGCGCGGCGAGCATCGCTCCTGGCGAGCAGGTGCAGGCCACAGGTCGATGGGTGAACGATCGCACGCATGGCCTGCAGTTCAAAGCGGATTGGCTCCGTGTGGCGCCGCCGGACTCGGCCGAGGCCGTCGAGCGCTATCTGGCCTCGGGATTGATCAAGGGCATTGGCCGTCATTACGCCAAGCAGCTGGTGGCGGCATTCGGTGCCGAGGTCTTCGACATCATCGAGCGCGAGCCGGATCGCCTGCGTGACGTGCCTGGCGTGGGCCCAGTTCGCGCGTCCAGTATTGCCGCCGGTTGGCGGGAGCAGCGGGCGATTCGCGACATCATGCTGTTCTTGCACCAGCACGGTGTCGGCACTGCGCGTGCCGTGCGCATCTTCAAGACCTACGGCATCGATGCCGTCAAGACGATCTCGGAGAATCCGTACCGGCTCGCCCGTGACATCCGTGGCGTGGGCTTCCTGAGCGCTGATCGGATTGCCGAGCGGCTCGGCATCGAAAAGACGGCGATGATGCGCGTGCGTGCCGGGCTTGGCTACCGGCTCGCCCAAGCGCTCGACGAGGGACACTGCGGGCTGCCTCGCGATGTGCTGCTGGCCGAGAGTGCGCGACAGCTCGGGGTCTCGTCGGAGATCGTCGGACAAGCCCTCGATCTCGAGCTGGCCGATGGAGCGCTCGCGGCCGACACGGTCGACAGCCAACCGTGCATCTTCCTCGCCGCGCTCCATTCCGCAGAGCGGCAGCTCGCCGAACGGCTGCGCCAGCTCTCGCAGGGCGCGCCGCCCTGGCCGGTGATCGACACCGACCGGGCGCGCGCGTGGGTCGAGGCACGGCTGCACCTCACCCTCTCGGAGCGTCAGGCGGAGGCGTTCGCCGCTGCGGTTCGCACGAAGGTCCTGGTCATCACCGGTGGCCCTGGCGTCGGCAAGACGACGTTGCTGCGGGCCATCGTGGCGGTGCTTGCCGCCAAGGGCGTGCGGCCGGCCCTTGCGGCGCCTACCGGGCGCGCGGCCAAGCGGCTGTCGGAGGCAACGGGCCTCGAGGCACGGACGCTTCACCGCCTTCTCGAAGTCAATCCGCGGACGGGCCGGTTTCGGCGGAACGAATCGAATCCGCTGGAGGCCCAGCACGTCGTTGTCGACGAGCTCTCGATGATCGATGTGCCGCTGATGTGGAGCCTGGTGCGGGCCGTCAGCCCCGGTGCCGCGCTGCTACTGGTCGGCGATGCCGATCAGTTGCCGTCGGTTGGTCCCGGCCAAGTCCTCGCCGATCTGATTGGCTCGGCACGCGTCCCTGTCGTTCGTCTCACGAGCATCTTTCGCCAAGCGGCGAGCAGTCGCATCATTGTCAATGCCCATCGAATCAACCAGGGCGAGATGCCCGACCTCGGTCGCTCCACCGAGTCGGACTTCCACTTCGTCGAAGCCGACGACCCCGACGTCGCGATGCGGAAGCTCCTGCAGGTCATCTGCGAACGGATCCCGACACGCTACGGCCTGCATCCATTCCACGACGTGCAGGTGCTCTGTCCGATGAACCGCGGCTCCCTCGGCGCGCGGACGCTCAACGTCGGGCTGCAGCGCGCGCTCAATCCGCCCGGCCCGGATGCTGTCGAGCGGTTCGGCTACACCTTCGGCGTCGGCGACAAGGTCATGCAGGTCGAGAACGACTACGAGAAGGAGGTGTACAACGGCGACCTTGGCCTGGTCGTCTCTGTCGATCAGGCGGCCAGCGAGATAGTCGTGTCCTTCGACGGGCGCCGGGTGGCCTACGATTTTGGCGAGCTCGATCGGCTCGTTCTCGCCTATGCGACCACGATTCACAAGGCACAAGGCTCGGAGTATCCGGCGGTCGTCATCCCGTTGACGACGCAGCACTATGTCATGCTGCAGCGAAACTTGTTGTATACCGCGATCACGCGCGGGCGGAAGCTCGTCGTGCTCATCGGTCAGGCTCGCGCGCTGGCAATTGCCGTGAAGGGGACACACACGCGTCGCCGCTGGACGAAGCTGCGCGAATGGCTGACCGAAAAACAGTCGTAGCGCAGGCCTTCAGGCCTGCCTGCACCTTGCGGACGCTCTGTTGGCAGGCCTAAAGGCCTGCGCTACGTATCCAAATCTCACAAGTCACAACTACTCACTCGCCCAGCCCCGCGAGCGCTCGACCGCCTTCTTCCACCGTGTGTAGAGATGCTCGCGTGTATAGCTGTCGAGCGACGGAGAGAACTCGCGGTCGAGCGCCCAATTGCCACGGACGTCTGCGAGATCTTTCCAGTAGCCCACCGCCAGACCTGCGAGATACGCGGCACCGAGCGCCGTCGTTTCGGCGACCAGCGGCCGGCGTACGGGCACCCCGAGGAGGTCGGCCTGAAATTGGAGCAGCGGTGCGTTCCCGGTGGCGCCGCCGTCCACCTTGAGGCTCTTCACGCGAAGACCCGCTTCGTGCTGCATCACCTCCAGCACGTCGCGCGTCTGGTAGGCCATCGAATCGATAGCCGCGCGGGCGATGTGACCAGCCGTCGAGTTGCGCGTCAAGCCGATAATCATCCCGCGCGCGTACGCGTCCCAGTACGGCGTGCCGAGGCCGACGAATGCCGGCACGAAGTAGACGCCGTCGGCGTCGCTGACTTGTGAGGCCAGCCGTTCGACGTCGGCCGATCGCTCGATGATCTTCAGGCCGTCGCGCAGCCACTGAACAACGGCGCCCGCGACGAAGATGGCCCCTTCGAGGCAATAGGTGACCTCGCCGCGGACTTGCCACGCAATGGTGGTCAGCAGACCATGCTCGGAGGCGACCGGCGAGCCGGCGGTGTTGAGGAGGACGAAACAACCGGTGCCGTACGTGTTCTTCGCGCTGCCCGGCTCGAAGCACGCTTGACCGAACAGCGCCCCCTGCTGATCGCCTACCGCGCTGGCCAACGGAATAGGAGTGCCGAAGAGCTCCGGGTCCGTCTCGCCGTACACCTCGCTCGACGCCCGTACCTCTGGCAGCATTGCCCGCGGCACGTCCAGTACGCGCAACAGCTCGTCATCCCAATCGAGCCTGTGGATGTTGAACAGGAGCGTGCGGCTCGCGTTGGTCACATCCGTGACATGCAGCTTGCCGCCGCTCAGCCGCCAGAGCAGAAACGCATCGACGGTCCCGAAGAGCACTTCTCCGCGCGCCGCTCTGGCTCGCAAGCCTTCGTGCTTGTCGAGCAGATACTTGATCTTGGTGCCGGAGAAATAGGCATCGACCACGAGGCCGGTCTTGGCACGGAACATCGGCTCGAGGCCGTCCGCCTTGAGCCGATCGCAGATACCCGCGGTCACACGACTCTGCCAGACGATGGCGTTGCCAATCGGGCGGCCGGTGTCACGCTCCCACAGCACTGTGGTCTCGCGCTGGTTGGTGATGCCGATCGCGGCAATGTCTCGAGGCTCGAGCGCCGCGCGCTGAATGGCTTCGCGGGCGACGGCAAGCTGCGAGCTCCAGATGGCCTCCGGATCGTGCTCGACCTCGGCGGGACCTGGAAAGATCTGCGGGAACTCCTGCTGCGCGACGCTCAGCATCCGTCCGTCGCGGCCGAAGACAATCGCGCGGCTCGAGGTGGTGCCCTGATCGAGCGCCAGCACGGCACGTGGCATGAGCAGACTCCTCTCCGAAGGTAAGGCGGTCGACGCGCGGCCTGCTCGCCTTCACCCTACGTTGTCCGACGGACATGCTATCAGCGGTTGGGCCGCGCGGCGAAGTGATGCCCCAGGACCAGTCACGTGCGGGTCGCGTCGCCGAGGTCTCCGCCGAGGTCTCCGGTGTTGAAGCGAAGTGATAATGTCCCCTCGCGAGCGAAATAGAAATGTCCCCTAA
>WHTT01000018.1 GCA_009377605.1 Luteitalea sp. | reverse complement strand
TGCCGATCAGAAGTTGCTCGTCGACAACCTCGGCAATGACGTCAGCGTCGTGCGTGAGAAGTTGGACGACACCGGTGTTCGGCTGAACTCGCTCTCGCAAGAGATGGATGCCCTGCGGCGTTCGGTCGTGAGCGCCGCCGCCGCTCGTACGGAGACCCCGACGCCGATGCCGGTGACGAGGGAGGGCGAGACGGCGAGCCCAGCGACCACGGGCCCGGAACCAAACCCTGAGACGACGGGCCCTGAGACAACAAGCCCCGAGACCACAAGCCCCGAGACTGCAGAGCCTTCGGGAACGACACTCCTTCCGGTGCTGCCCGCGGACACATCAGAGACGGATCCAACCGAAGAGGCTTCACCGGAGGCAGCGGCGGCTCCCGCCATTCCGCCCGGTGCCTCTCCCTCCCGCATGTTCGACTCGGCATTTGCCGACTACGCCTCCGGGCAGTGGACGCTCGCCATCGCTGGGTTCGACAGCTTCCTTCGCACGTTCCCTCAGTCCGATCTCGCCGACAACGCGCAGTTCCTCATTGGCGAGGCCTACTCGATGGACCAAAAGCTGACCGATGCGGTCTCGTCATATGACAAAGTGATCGCAGACTATCCGGACGGCGACAAGGTGCCAGATTCTTTGTACAAGAAGGGACTTGCGCTCAGTCTGCTCGATGAGGAAGATCGCGCCCGTGAGGCGTTCGAGACCGTCATCAAGGAACACTCCGATAGCGAAGCGGCAACGCTCGCCAAGCAGGTCCTCGACGGCATGAACCGCCGGTCACGGTAATAACTGCAACAGGCGCGGGGGTACGTCTGCTTCAGTTTCTGCAGCTCGCACCCCCGCCGACGCTAATCGAGACCCGGATATCGGAGTACAAGTCGCACCATCCTGTCGGACTCGTTCTTGCACATAGGGCTTGCGCCTCGATCGACGCACGTAGCGCAGGCCTTTAGGCCTGCCTGGCCCCGCAGTTGGCAGGCCTAAAGGCCTGCGCTACGAGTGCCAATTCAAGTGAATTCTGAGGGAACAGACCATGGGCAGTGTGAACAAAGTGATTCTCGTTGGCAATCTCGGACGCGACGCCGAGCTGCGCTTCACGCCGGCTGGCGTGGCCGTATCGAACTTCAGCCTGGCAACCACGGACCGGCGGAAGGACTCGCGGACAGGCGACTGGCAGGACCAGACGGAGTGGCACCGGGTCGTTCTCTTCGGCAAGCAAGCCGAGTCTCTGCAGGACTACTTGAAGAAGGGAAAGCAGATCTACGTGGAGGGGCGCCTGCAGACGAGATCTTGGGACGATCGTGACGGCCAGAAGCGCTATACCACCGAGGTACTGGCCGACCGCATCCAGTTGCTGGGTGGTGCGCCGCGTGGCGCCGCCGCGACCGATGCCGACTCCGGCGCTCCGGAGCCGGCACCTGTTGGTGGTCCCGCCGCGGACGACGATATTCCTTTCTAGGAACAGGGATCAAGGGAACTAGGGATCAAGGGATCAAGGGCACGGTTGTTCGAGCGCATGAGGCCTACGTCGGAACCGGCAGGGCGGCTCGCCGCGATTTGCTTACTCCGAGCTACCTTCCCCTAGATCCCTAGATCCCTAGATCCCTAGATCCCTAGATCCCTAAGCCCCCGTATCGACCCGCCCGTACCGATCTTCCAACCTCACCACGTCATCGAGCTCCGGCGTAGAGACTTCGAAGACGTCACAGTCCTCGAGCGCCGTCATCCGGTGCACGGTCGTTGGTGCCACGTGGACACGGTCACCCGGGGCGAGCTCCCTCGCCACCAACGTTTCCCCTTCCTGCATCTCGAAGAGCAAACGCCCGGACGAGAGGAAGATCGTCTCGTCCTTTTTCCGGTGGTATTGCAGGCTCAGGGCGTGTCCCTTGGTAATGTGAATGAGCTTACCCACATAGCGGTCCGTGATGGCCCAGTGGAGCTCATAGCCCCAGGGCTTCTCGACGCGCGGGATGTTCTTCTGCTCCACGGTGCTCTCCCAGAGAAGGGTCCTTCGCCGCATCGACTTCGCTCAGAGACGACGCGTCTGGCGTCGGCTCGGTGATTCCTGACACCTTCTTGACCTCGCCCGGCGTGGTGGCCCGGAGCGCGGCGCGCGCAATACGCCGCGCCTCGACCAAATGCACGGACCGGATGACCTGCTTCACCGCTGGGATTGCCACCGGCGTCATGCTGAACTCCGTGATGCCGAGCCCGAGCAGGATCGTGATCACGAGCGGATCGGACGCCATCTCACCGCACACGGAGACCCGCATGTTGTGGCGACGCCCAACGCGCTGCACCTGGCGCACCATGCGGAGGATAGCAGGATGGAGCGGCTCGTAGAACTGCTGCATCCGGTCGTCGGTACGATCGGCGGCCAGCGCGTACTGGATCAGATCGTTCGTGCCGAGACTCAGGAAGTCCGCCTCGGGAGCGATCAGATCCGCGGTCAGCGCCGCAGACGGCACCTCGATCATGGCGCCAACCGGAACGGGAGACGGCGACTCGCCGCGCTTGCGAAGCTCGTCGGCCGCCTCCGCGAGCACCTGGCGCGCCTCGCGGAGCTCGTCGGCTCCTGAGATGAACGGAAACATGATCCGCAGCCGTCCATGAGGAGCTGCGCGTAGAAGGGCCCGCAGCTGCGTGCGAAACAGGTCGCGCAGTGAGAGCGACAACCGAATTGCTCGCAGGCCGAGCCGCGTGCGCAAAGCTCCGGTTCCTGCCGAGGATCGGCCTAGCTGGTCCTCCCCCGCGTCGAACGTGCGTATCGTGACCTCGCGACCCTGCATCCGCTCGAGCATGTCGCGGTAGGCCGCACACTGCACATCCTCGGTCAGCTGCTCGATCGAGCAGTTCGCCAGCAAGAATTCCGACCTGTACAATCCCACAGCCTCCGCTCCGCACGCCAGCGCCTGTGTCGCATCATCAGGCAGCTCGAGGTTGGCGTGCAGGCGAATGGCGACACCGTCGGCGGTGGTCGCCGGGAGCTCACGCAGCTCGACGAGACGATGTTCCTCCTCGACGCGCGCCGCGTGACGCGTGGCCACGCGCTCCGCGAGATCTTCTGGCGGATCGACGAGAAGCTCCCCGGCGGCGCCGTCGAGCACGACGAGCGTCCCTGGGGCGATGCGGCGGCTCGCATCGTGAAGACCGACGACGGCAGGCACGCGCAGCGAGCGTGCCAGGATGGCCGTGTGATACGTACGCGTTCCCGCATCCGTTGCGAAGCCGGCCACGCGTGACCAGTCGACTTGGGCAGCAATCGACGGCGGCAGATCGTCGGCCACGATCACACACGGTCCAGGCACGCTACGCAGCAGCTCCGCCGTGCCGTCACGACCGGGGCTTCGCAGGTTCATGCGGAGGCGACCGACGACGTCGGCAAGATCACCCCGTCGGTCGCGGAGGTAGGGATCGTCGGTCTCGAGCAGTCGCGCGGCAATATCCTCTGCGGCCTTCGTCGCGGCCCAGCCGGCATTGAGACGCCCTTCACGAATGAACGCATCGGCGCGTCCCATGAACAACGGGTCGTCGAGCATGAGCAGCTGCGCGTCGAACAGCGCGGCGTACTCTGGGCCCGCCGTTCGACTCACATGTGCTTGAATTTCGCGGAGCTGGGCGCGGGATCGCGCGCGTGCGGCGTCGAGGCGTGCACACTCGCTGGCCACGGCGTCCGGGAGAATCCGATAGCGGACGTCGCGCGTCTGCTGGCGCACGACCAGCGCGCGGCCACGGGCGAGCCCAGGCGAGATACCCAGCCCGATCAGTTGGAGCATGTGTCTTCTCCGAATCCAGCTGCCACAAGGGCGCTCAATCGATCGATAGCGTCGGTCTCATCGACACCGTCGGCTGAGATCGTCATGGTGGTGCCACAGGCGGCACCGAGTAACAGCAGGCCCATGATGCTCTTCCCGTTCAGGGTGCGACTGCCCCGCGTGACCTTCACGTCGGCGGCAAACTCACTGGCGAGGCGCACGAAGCGTGCCGCCGCGCGCGCATGGAGCCCCAAGGAGTTGACGATGGTGACCTCTCGCGACATCATGCGGTCGCATCGTCCTTTCGCACCAGATCGGATGCCACCCAGATCGCTTCGCGCGCGTGCTCGCGCACCTGCCGCGCCACGCTCAGCAGATCCGATGAAGTCCGCAAGCTCACGACCTTGATGACCATTGGGAGGTTCACGCCGGTCACGACCTCCACTTGACCCGCTTCCAGGAACGAGATGCCAAGGTTCGACGGTGTCCCTCCGAACATGTCGGTCAGGATGAGCACGCCCGACGGCGACGCGACGCGACGTGTGGCCTCCGCCAGCTCCTCGCGCGCCGCTTCCACATCATCGTGCCACCCAATCGAGACGGCTCCGACCTGCGGGAGCTCACCGGTGATCATTTCCGCAGCGTTCACGAGCTCGGTGGCGAGCTGCCCGTGGGTCACCACTACGACGCCAATGAGTGGCGCTTGGTCGGTCTCTGTGCTCATGGCAGCGCGCCCTACCTCCCTACTCCGCGGCAATATCCCGGTGCCTAACGCGAAGCCGCATGCCTTCGACGTTGCGGAGAGACGCCTTGAGCGCCTCTGCCATGGCAACCGAGCGGTGCTTGCCGCCAGTGCAACCAATGCCAATCGTGACATAGCTCTTGCCCTCACGGGCATAGCGCGGCAACAGGAACTCCAACAAGCTGGTCACGCGCTCCAGGAATTCGGCCGTCTCCGGATACCCGTCCAGATATTCGCGAACACTCCGCTCGCGGCCCGTGTGGTCGCGCAGAGCCGGAACAAAATGTGGGTTCGGGAGGAACCTGACGTCGAAGACCAAGTCGGCGTCGAGCGGCACGCCATGCTTGAAGCCAAAGCTCACGAGCGTGACCAGCGGGCCGCCGACCGATGCTGGATCACGCGCGGTCGACATGAAGGCATGCCGTAGCTCGTGGACCGTCGTATCGCTCGTATCGATGATCTCGTCAGCCATGCGCCGGATCTTTGCGAGGCTCTGGCGCTCGCGGCGGATCGCATCTGCAACCGGACGCTGCGGGTCGAGCGGATGTGGCCGCCGCGTCTCACTGAATCGGCGCACGAGTGTCGCGTCGGACGCCTCGAGAAAGATGAGCAGTGGTGACAGCCCTGGCAGACGCTGCAGCTGGCGATAAACACGCGGCAGTCGCTCGAGAAACGCTCCCTCGCGCACGTCGACGACCACTGCGGCGCGGGGCAATTCGGGGCGCCCCCGGCGCATCAGCTCGGCAAAGGTCGGCATGAGGTCGATTGGCAGATTGTCGACGCAGAAATAGCCGAGATCTTCGAGGGCGCGAATCGCTTGAGACTTCCCCGCTCCCGAGAGACCGGTGAGAACGATGAAGTTGCTGGTGGGTGGCGAAGCGTCGCCTTGCTTCGACCGAGGTCCTCGCGTCCTCCCCCGCGCGCCCCTAACGCTCTCGGTAGGGCCGCCTCGCCGAGGCGGCCGTGACGACGCGGGAGGCTGACGCGCCCTACCTGGATTCCGAGATCTCACCGCTCGTCCTCCGTCGGAGCATCCTCCGCGCGGTCTCCCCCGTGCAGCACACGGTCGAGCCGCGCGACCAAGCGGCGTGCGCTCGAGCGACCGGAATCCTTGACGAGATGATTGCGTGCCGCCACCTCCACGAGAATGGCGATATTACGGCCGGGTGCCACCGGGATCCGCACGAAGGAGATGGGCACGCCGAGTAAGTCCATCGTGAGCTCTTCGAGACCGAGGCGCTCGTAATCGCTGGTTGGATCCCATCGCTCGAGCTGGACGATGAGCTCGACGCGCTTGGAAGGGCGTGTTGCCGCGGCGCCGAAGAGGTCGCGAACGTTGATGATGCCGAGGCCGCGCACCTCCATGTGGTGCCGTGTCGGTGCCGGGCACGTGCCGATCACCACCGATTCCGCGCGGCGCCGGACTTGAACGGCATCGTCGGCCACCAGTCGGTGACCGCGCCCAACCAGGTCGAGCGCACACTCGCTCTTCCCGACGCCGCTTTGCCCAATGACGAAGACGCCCAAGCCGAGGATGTCGAGCAGCACACCGTGCACGATCGTGCTCGGCGCAAGCTGATCGTCGAGCCAGCTGGTCAGCGTGACGAGCACCTCAGCGGTGGGGCGAAGGGTGGTCAGAAGTGGAACACCGGCAACGTCCGCAGCGGCGCGGAGGTCGTCGCTGGCGGCCAAGCCTGCCGTGACGAGCACACACGGCAGGCTCTGCGCAAACGCTCGCTCGAGCGCTTCCCGGCGCGCGTCGTCTGCAAGAAGCTCCAAGTAGCGAATCTCACTCGCGCCAAGCACGAGCACGCGGCCTGGCTCCAGGTATTCGTGAAGCCCGGCGAGCGCCAAGCCGGTCTTCTGGATTGGTATGTCGGTGATCTGGCGGTCCAACCCGCGACCGCCGGCAACAAGCGTGAGATCGGCAAGCGGAATTCCGGCGCTCAGCTCGAGCAGCGCACGCACGGTCAGGGATTCCATAAGTGCCAGTGCCACGTAGCGCAGGCCTTTAGGCCTGCCAACAGCGACGCAGGCAGGCCTAAAGGCCTGCGCTACGACTGACCGTTCAAGCGAGCTCTGGCCTAAGGCTCGATGAGCCCGAGATGCCCATCCTTCCGCCGGTAGAGGATCGTGACCTCATCGGTCTCGGCATTACGGAACACCAAGAACGCATTCGTGTCGACGGCAACCGCCAGTGCCGCATCTTCGATGCGCATGGGCTTGACGGCGTATCGTCTGGCGCGGACGATATGCGGCCCCTGCGACGGTGCCTCCTCCGGCCGTGCGACGGCAGGGGTCACGGTGCGGCCGCCTCGGGCGCGGCGCTTCCGGTCCTCCCATCGCTCCTTGACCTTATGGGCTTGCTGCATCACCTTCTCGACCGCGACACCGACCGACTGCGGCCAGGTGCCGTCGTTGCCGAGCCCCTTGAGGATGTGATCCCCACGGGTATGGACGATGATGTCGGTGACGTGACGATGCTTCTCACGCGTCAGGACGACCTGGGCCGAGAGAGCGTTGTCATTGAGGAGTCGTTCGAGACGCGTGAGCCGCCGGCCGACCAGCTGGCGCAGGCTCGGCGTGATCTCGACGTTGCGACCGGTGAGCGCGACACGCATGGCAGTGGACAAGGGGGGTGGCCCCCTGTTTCCTCAGTACAGCAGCTTTCGCTGATTGGACGTCGGAATCTTCAGCTCCTCGCGGTACTTGGCGATGGTCCGTCGCGCGAGGTGCAAGCCTTCGTGCTGCAGGATGCTCACGATCTTCGAATCGCTGAGCGGCTTGGCACCATCTTCGTTCTCGATGATCTTCCGGATCCGCTGCTTGATGGCGACCGATGAGACGTGGTCGCCGTACGAGCTGCTGATGCCGCTGTGGAAGAAGTACTTCATTTCGAACACCCCTTGCGGGGTGTGCATGTACTTGTTGTTCACCACACGGCTGACGGTCGACTCGTGCATGCCGATGTCGTTGGCGACATCTCGTAGGACGAGGGGGCGCAAGGTCTCGATCCCGTGGTCGAGGAACTCGCGCTGGAAGTTGATGATGCTCGTGGCGACCTTGTGAATGGTCTTCTGACGCTGGTCGATCGACTTGATCAACCAGAGCGCGGAGCGGAACTTTTCCTTGACGTATTGCCGCGTCTCTTCGGTGTTCTCGCCCCCCTTCTCGAGCAGGCGTCGATAGGTAGGGCTGATGCGTAGCTGCGGCAAGCTGTCGTCGTTGAGGAGCGCGACGTATTGGTCATCGACCTTGGCGATGTACACATCCGGGGTGACGTACTGCGAAGGCGACGGATTGTAACGGCTCCCCGGCTTTGGATCCAGCCGACGGACGATCTCGATGTGCGTCTTGAGCTCTTCGATCGGCATGCCCATGCGGCGCGCCAGCTCCGGCACTTGATGGTTTTGCAGCAGCCGCAGGTGCTCGACGACGATCTTTTCCGCCGGTGAGCCGGTGAGCCCGAGATAACGAATTTGTAGGAGTAGGCACTCCTGCAGATCGCGCGCCGCGACGCCGATCGGATCGAACTGCTGCACGAGTGCGAGTGACCGCTCTACATCGGCGATCGGCCAAGTGCCCATCTGCGCGATCTCGTCGACCGATGCTACCAGATACCCATCGTCGTTGAGATTGCCGATGATGGCCGTGCCGATCTCGCGTGGCACCGCGTCGTCGGTTTGCAGCGAGAGCTGCCACATGAGGTGATCCGAGAGCGAGCTGGGCATCGAGAGCGTGTTCTCGATGGGCGGCAGCTCCTTGACTTCCTGCGGCATGCGGGGCCGGTAGCCCTCGTCGAGATAGTCGCCGAAGAAGTACGCGTAATCCTGCTCGTCCCAACTCTCGAATCGATCCTCTTTGGCCGCTGGCGGCGCCTCTTCTTCCGTCTGGGCCTGCGTCTGTGCGTCGGTTCGTTGAGCGTCTTCGACGGGGACTTCCTCGAGCAGAGGATTCTCCACCAGCTCCTGGGTGATCATGTCTGCCAGCTCCAGGGTGGAGAGCGGCAGGAGCTTGATCGCCTGCTGCAGCGACGGCGTGAGAATCAGCTTCTGCTGCAGTCGGGTGTGTAGCTTCTGCTGGAGGGCCATAGCAACGAACTACCGGGGTGACCTCTGACCTTCTATCCTAGTCCAACCGGAACTCCGATCCGAGATAAATGCGCCTGACGTCCTCGTCGGCCGCAAGCTCGGCGGGTGTTCCACTGCGAAAGATCACCCCTTCGTGCACGATATGCGCGCGATCGGTGATCTTGAGCGTTTCCCGGACGTTGTGATCGGTGATGAGTACACCGATACCGCGCGACTTCAGATGAAAGATGATCTTCTGAATGTCTGCGACCGCGATCGGATCGATGCCGGCAAACGGCTCGTCGAGCAGGATGAACTTGGGCGAGTTGACCAGCGCTCGCGTAATCTCGACTCGGCGGCGCTCGCCGCCAGACAACGTATAGGCTCGCGAGCGGGCGAGCGGGAGCAAGTTGAGTTCGGCCAGCAGATCTCGCAGCCGTGCTCGGCGTGTCGCGCGATCCAGATCCAGGGTCTCGAGAATCGCGGCGATGTTCTGCTCGACCGTCAGGCCACGGAAGACCGACGGCTCCTGGGGGAGGTACGCGATCCCCTTCCGCGCTCGCACGTACATGGGATCGTGCGTAACGTCGGTCCCGTCGAGCTCAACCCGACCACGGTCCGGCGCCGTCAAGCCCACCACCATATAGAAGGTGGTCGTCTTGCCCGCGCCATTCGGCCCAAGCAGCCCCACGACTTCGCCCGAGTGAACTTCGAGGCTCACATTCCGTACGACCGTTCGACCGCCGTACGATTTGGTGAGCCCAGTTGTCTGGAGCGTCGGCATGACGACCGTTGCCTACTCTCGCTCCGGACACTTTCCAGCGACCGTCTGGGTACGCCTGCCCGCGTTGCCGTCCATGCGGATGGTATCAGTCGCTTTATAGAAAGTCAAAATGCTGCCGATGGTCTCGCGACACTCGGTGGGCAGCTGTTCGAGCACCACGACCGGACCACCCGTCATCACATATTTCTCCTCGTCTGCGAAGTACGTGAGCCGTGCACCCGCGCCATCGCGAGGAGCCGACGCGCCCTCGGTCGGAATCGTCTTGAGCGAGACATCGGTGTACCCTTCGAGCCGTTCGAGTTGCCGACCTTCCTCGTCCAAGTACAGCTCGATTCGGTCGGCGCGGAGATCTCCTTCGGGACCCACCAGGTGCGGCTGCGGAGGCCCTCCAGTGTAGATCGCGCGACGATCGGCCTCCTGATAGTCGAGCGCTTGCGCCGTGATGGTCGTCGGGGCCGACTTTGCCGGTGTTCCTTTCGCGAGGCCTGAAGGCCCGGCGCTACGTACAGCGGTACTATTACCGTTGGTTGCCGCCGGGCTCGCTGGTTCCTGCTCGAGCTCCAGGGTGGAGACGACGTTTCCCTCGCCCTGCAAATTGCCACTGTCGTCATCCAAGGTCAACGTTTTGGCGCTGATTGCCGTTGCGCCTTGCCACAGACGCGCCTGACCCGTGTAGACGGCAAGCGCTCCCTTCGACTCGAGCCGACTGGCCGTGACGTTGACCGGCTCGCTGTCTCGGAACATCACCGGTCGTCCGCGCTTCTCTGCGCCTTCGCGACGTGCCTTCAGCACGCTGCGGACCCCACCCGTGGCCACGAGTGTCTCGCCATCGAGCGATGTGTTGATCGTGGTCGCGGTGACCGAGATCCGCTCATCGCTCACGCGTGCGCCGACGCCAGTCTTGCCGGGCGATGACAGCGCCACGGTGCTCTTCTTGACCTCGTAGTCGACCTGCTCCGCATTGCCCTCTCGCGTGTTCCCTTCTTTCAACGTGACGCTGCCGGTGAACATGGCGCGCTCGATGTCGCCGAAGCCGGGTGCCGTGTCCGTGTCGAGCCGACGCGCCGTGACCGTTCGGTCTGCGGCAGGCTGTCCCTCTCGTGTGACTGCCTCCCGCTCGACGTACTCCACGTCTCGCTCGAAGCGAGCCTGGTTGATACCGGTCGGCGGCCCAGTTGCGACGAGCGTCGCCGAGCGGATCACGCGCGCCGGCGTCGACTCTTGCGCAGGCAGATCGACGCGCACGCGGTCGCGGGCATTCAGGGTGGTCAACGTGGAGCCGTCGGGCGCGAACCCCAGGCTGAGCGTGTTGCCAGCAAGACGTCGCCCACCCACCCCGGGCTGCCCCGCCATCTGAATCGCAGCGTTCCCGCTGAGCGATGCTTCTTGGAGCGCGCGGCCATCCGGCGCGTATGCCAGGTCGATGTTCACCGCGGACATCGACCGCAACGCTCCGGGCATCGCATCCGGTGTCTCCACGCTCGAGTGACCTCGCAGCTCGGCACGTTGAACGATGTCCGCCTCGGGCTGAAGAAACAACGTGCTGTTGTCTGCCCGCGTGATCTGCGCGCCCCGCACGATGCGCACCCCGTCGAGCAATCGCACGTATCGGTCTCGACGGGCGAATCCCGCCTGGCTGGCCGTCATGTCCGATGCCCCTTCACCACGCTGGTCCGGCGCCACCGTGATGCGCGGCTCGGCGAGGAGCCAGAGTACGTCGCGTCTGCTGTCGTATGTGGCCCCTCGGGACCGGCCCGACATGCGTCCCCGGGTAAACGTCACCGCGCCTGGGACCCGCACGATCTCCGTGCCTTTGTCGTACATGGCCTCAGCGGCGCTCACGATAAGGCCATCGCTGCTCCTGAGTTTGACGTTGCCGCGGACGGTCATCCGATCGGGCATGATGGTCGACATCGGCGTGGCTGTCGACTGGCCCGCCTGCCCTGCCTGCGGTTGCGCTTCGGCGGGCTCCGCCTCGATGAGCGCTTCGTCGCCGGTCAACGTCATCGCCTTGCCGTCGCGCGGTGGCAGGTCCACTGTGATCGCAGAGAGCTTGCTCGTCCCATCGGCGTACTGCAGCCAGCGCTCGTACGCGATCTTGAGATCTTCCTTCGCACCTTCGGTGCTCAGCGTGACACCAGGCCCGCTCTCGACAATGGCCCTCGGGTCTTCCCGTTTCGGCACGCTCTCGGTCGTCGTCGGCCGTCGTCGAAGCGACAGGACGACGACGATCACGAAGATCAACGCAAACAGCGCAAGACCCAAACGGGCGCGCCGCTGCCACGTCATGGCCCGTCTCCTTCGGACTCCGCGCTCCCGAATCCCGAATCCTGATTCCTGATTCCTGTTTCCCGCCTTCGCTCGCCTGCGGCGAGCTTCGGCGAGGGAAGCCCGTTTCCTGTTTCCTGAAAGTCGGCCACCGTCAGCTCAACGGTCGTTTCGCCGCGCCACGTTCGCTTTTCCAGTGAGTACGCGAGCCGTACGGCCTGACGATGCTCCTGGAGGAACGGCACGCGTTCGCTGGCACGCCACGCGATGGCGCCGAACAGGCGCCCGTCCTGCCGAAGGTGCATCTTCAGATGCCGCTCTTTGATGCGGTGCGGTCCGCTGGCGATCTCGACCGCCGCGGCGTCGAAGACGGGCCGGGGATTGCCCATACCGAACGGGCCGAGGCGATCGAGGCCGGTAATCACCTCCGAATTGATCGCCGACAGCCGGAGACCGCCATCGACGCGCAGGCGTGGCATGAGGTCGGTCGGGTCGAGGCACTCGTCTGCATGGGCATTCACACGACGCCTGAACTCTTCGATGCGCGTAGCTTCGATCGTGAGCCCAGCGGCCTGGCGATGCCCGCCGAACTTGACGAACAGGTCCGCGCACTGCTCGAGCGCGCCAAGCATGTCGAAGCTCGGAATCGACCGGCACGACCCGTGCCCCAGCTCCCCGTCACGCGAGATGACGATTGCCGGCTTGAAGTACGTGTCCACCAGCTTCGATGCCACGATCCCCACCACACCGCGGTGCCAGTCGTCGCCCGCGACCACGAGCACGTTGTGGGCGCCGACGTCCGGGTCCGTCTCGACGACTTTGCGCGCCGCTGCGAGAATGTCCGCCTCGTGCTCCTGTCGCCGCCGGTTCTCGGCATCGAGCTGGGCCGCGAGGCCGCGCGCTTCCTCGGCCATCGCCTCGTCCGACGCGAGCAGCAGCCTCGTGGCGAGGTCTGGCGTGCTCATGCGGCCGGCCGCGTTGACCCGCGGAGCCAGGACGAACGCCACGTGAAAGCCGTCGATGACCGTGTTGGTCAACCCTGACGCCTCGAGGAGCGCTCGTAACCCAACCGTATGTGGACCTTTCGACAGGCGTTCGAGCCCGATCTTCGCGATGACGCGATTCTCCCCCACAAGCGGTACGACGTCGGCCACGGTCCCAATGGCGGCCATTTTCACGAAGGCCGGCAGCCAGCGGGCGTTGCCGGTCTGCATGGACAGCGCCTGGACTACCTTCAACGCGACCCCAACCCCAGCCAGGTTCTTGTCCGGATAGGAGCAATCGCGCCGCTTTGGATTGATGACCGCCAACGCAGGCGGCAAATCCGCCTCCGGCTCATGATGGTCGGTGATGATCAGGTCGATGCCGAGCTCACGCGCGCGACGTGCCGCGTCGGCGCTGCGGATGCCGCAGTCCACCGAGACAATGACCCGGACGCCGAGGGCGTGCAGCCGGTCGATGGCAGGCGTTTGGAGACCGTATCCGTCGCGGAGCCGCTCGGGAATGAAATGCACGACGTCGCCCCCGAGCAGCTCCAGACAGCGTCGCATGATGACGGTGGATGTCACCCCGTCGACGTCGTAGTCGCCGTGAATGGCCACGCGCTCCCGGCGCGCGATAGCGCCGAGCAGCCGGTCGCACGCGACCCGGAGGTCGGTCAGTTGCCACGGGTCGTGCAGGTGGTCCAGCGATGGGTTCAAGAACCGATCCGCGGTTTCGGGATCCGTGAAGCCGCGTTGATACAACAGCCGCGCCACGACGGGCGCGACGCGTAGCGCTGAAGCGAGCTCGTTGGCGGCCCGCTCGTCGCATGGTTGATGTTCCCAAATGAGTGTGCGCAACAGAGTCCTCGTAAGGCAACCACGAAGGCCGCACAGAACCACAACGAAGATCCAACCACCAACGTTACAATCACCACGAAGGACACGAAGGATCAACCACGAAGGACACGAAGAGCACGAAGGAAGAAATTCAAACTGGTATTCTTCGTGCTCTTCGTGTCCTTCGTGGTTAATTCTCTACGTCCGTCGTGGTTGCCTCTTCGTGTTCTTCTTCGTCGATGATCTCCGCCCCGAGGCGCCCAATACGCCGAAACTTTTCATACCGGCGGTCAACAAGCGTGTCGACCGCTTCTCTCCGCAGGCTCGCCAGTCCGGCGGCGAGAGCCGTGTCGACCGCCTGCGCGGCGGCATCGGGATCTTGGTGCGCTCCGCCATTCGGCTCTGGGACGATCTCGTCGATGACGCCGCTCTTCAAGAGGTCCGCAGCGGTCAGCTTGAGCGCGTCGGCTGCCTCCACCTTCTTGGCGGCATCGCGCCACAGAATCGCCGCGCAGCCTTCGGGCGGAATCACGCTGTACACGGCGAACTCCTGCATCAGCACGCGGTCGCCCACCGCGATGCCCAGGGCGCCGCCGCTGCCTCCTTCGCCCGTGAGGAGGATGACGATGGGCACGGTCAGCACGGCCATTTCACGAAGGTTGTACGCGATAGCCTCGGCAATGCCGCGCTCTTCGGACTCGACGCCTGGATATGCTGCCGGCGTATCGACGAACACAATGATCGGGTGTTCGAACTTCTGGGCGAGCTTCATGGCGCGGAGCGCCTTCCGGTAGCCCTCCGGTCTGGCGTATCCGAAGTTTCGGTGCACTTTCTGCGCAGTGTCGCGCCCCTTCTGGTGACCGACGAGGAGCACGGGCTCGCCCCGATACGCCGCGAAGCCAGTGACGATCGCCCCATCGTCCGCGAAGTGTCGGTCGCCGTGAATCTCGGCGAAGTCCGTGAACAACCGGTTCACGTAGTCCAGCATGTACGGGCGGGCCGGATGTCGCGCCACCAGCACTCGCTGCCATGGGGTGAGGCGCGAGAAGATCTCGCCTCGAATCTGCGTCACACGGCGGCGAAGACCCGCGATTTCGGCGTCTCGGCCTTCGGTCTGCGGAAGCTGGCTCAGAGCATCGATCTCCTTCAGCAGCACCGCAACCGGCTCTTCGAACTCTAAGGTTTCTGGTGGCATTTTTTGAGTCCCGTAGCGCAGGCCTTTAGGCCTGCCTGCTGTGCTCGCGTACCTCCCCAGTCTTGCGCTGGCGACGCGGTGTTGGCAGGCCTAAAGGCCTGCGCTACGTGTGAGATCACCTCAGCCGAACTGATCCGCTGCCACAAATCTGTTCGACTTCCGAGACGAGCTGCGTCGACGGCTCGACACGGGTCTGCGCCAGGTTGGCGGAGATCCGCAGCGGTCGATGGACCTCGCGCAGCTCCAGCTCGACGCGCACGCGTCGATCGCCGCGATGCCGCTGCAGCACGCCCGCGAGCGCTTCGAAAGTCTGCCGGTCGTGGGGTGGCGAGGCGATGGTAATCACGACCTCGCGCGACAGTCTGCCCGGCAGCCCGGCGAGGGACGTGATCTCGTTCGCACGCAGCCGTGCGCTTTCTTCGGTGACCTCCAGGGCGCCACTGACGAGGACCATGGCATCGTTGAGGAGCAGGGTCTCGCACTGCCTGAACGGATCCGGGAAGACCACGACCTCCATCGTGCCGGCCATGTCTTCGAGCACGAACGCGGCCATCCGGTCGCCCTTGCGCGTCTTGAGCGGTCGGAGCGCCGTGACGATGCCGCCCGCCAGCACGCTGGAGGCGGATTCGGTGAGCTCGGCAATCGTGCGGGCGCCGGCCTTCTCGAGCACAGCCTTGAATTCGTGCAGCGGGTGCCCACTCAAATAGAGGCCAAGGGCATCTTTTTCGAACGCCAGCAGTTGACGCTCGCTCCAGGCCGGCGCCGCCGGTAGCGGAATGGCGAGCGTGCCGCCGACCTCGTCCGCCGAGTCGCCGAAGAGCTGCGATTGCCCCTGCTCGCGATCTCGCTGCTGCCGGCTGCCATGCTCGAGCGCGCGATCGATGGCGGCGGACAGGCGCGCGCGGCGCTCTGCCAATGGCCATGCCGCGTCTGCCATGGAGTCGAGCGCTCCCGCTTTGACCAGGCTTTCGAGCACCCGCTTGTTGACGAGGCGGAGGTCCCCGTTCTCGGCGACGGTGAACAGCGAGTCGATTCGTCCGCCCTGCGCGGCGCGGACGGCAAGGATCGACTCGATGGCACCCTGCCCCACGTTTCGGATGGCCCCGAGCCCAAACCGAACGCCTTCGCCTGGGCTCACCGTGAAGCGCAGCTCACTGATGTTGATGTCGGGGGGGAGCACCGGAACGCCCATGTCCCGACACTCGTTCAAGTAGAAGGCGAGCTTGTCCGTGTTCTGCGATTCGATGGTGAGCAGCGCCGCCATGAAGTGCCACGGGTAGTTGGCCTTCAAATAAGCCGTCTGGTACGCGAGCAGCGCGTAGGTCGTCGAGTGCGCCTTGGGAAACCCGTACCCCGCGAAGTACTCCATCAGGTCGAAGACCTTGGTGGCTTTCTTCTCGGCGAGGCCGCGCGTCGTTGCGCCCTTCACAAACCGCTCTCGCTGGGCCTGCATGACAACGAGGTTCTTCTTCCCCATTGCTTTGCGCAGGACGTCGGCTTCGCCCATCGTGAAGCCGGCTAAATCGCGGGCGATGTGCATCACCTGTTCTTGGAAAGCGATGACGCCGTACGTGGCGCGGAGGATGGGCTCGAGCTGCGGCACTTCGTACTTGATCTCGGCGCGGCCGTGCCTGCGGTTGATGAAATCGTCGATGACGCCCGCGCGTAAGGGCCCTGGTCGATACAGCGCATTCAGTGCGATGAGGTCGTCGAACCGCTGCGGCTTCATCTTCCGCAACACCTCACGCATGCCGGTGCTCTCGAACTGGAACACACCTGCCGTTTGCCCCATGCCGAAGAGCTCGAACGCGGCTCCATCATCCATCGGCAGGTTTTCCATATCGATCGTCTGCCCCGTGGTCCGCTCGATCTCTGCCACGGCGTCGTCGATGAGCGTCAGGGTGCTCAAGCCCAGGAAGTCCATCTTCAGGAGACCGATGCGCTCGATCTCCTTCATGGCCCACTGCGTCGTGATCTGATCCTTGCTCTGGTCCTTGTAGAGCGGCACGAACTCCGTGAGCGGCTTTGGGGTGATGACCACACCCGCTGCGTGCACCGACGCGTGGCGGGTCATGCCTTCCAAACGCCGCCCGATCTCGACCAGTTCCTGCACTTGCTTGTCGCTCCGCGTCAACTGGCTGAGCGCAGGGTTTTCCTCGAGCGCCTTGTCGAGCGTCATGTCGAGCGTGGACGGAATCAGCTTTGCCACCTTGTCGACGTCCGCATACGACATATTGAGCACGCGGCCGACATCCCGAATCACCGCCTTCGCCTTCATCGTGCCGAAGGTGATGATCTGGGCGACGTTCTCGCGCCCGTACTTGCGCGTGACGTACTCGATCACCTCACCCCGCCGGCGCTCGCAGAAGTCGATGTCGATATCTGGCATCGAGACACGCTCGGGATTGAGGAAGCGCTCGAAGATCAGATCGAACTCGATGGGATCGACGTCCGTGATCTTGAGGCACCAGGCCACGACGCTCCCCGCAGCGGAGCCACGCCCAGGGCCGACCGGAATGCCTCGCTCGCGCGCGTATCGGATGAAGTCCCACACGATCAGGAAGTAGCCCGCGTACTTCATCCGTTTGATCATCTCGACTTCGTACGACAGCCTCGCCTCGTATTCGTCGAGGCCGTGCCCGAGGGCGCCACGCTCGGCGAGCTGGCGGAGACGCGGCAGGCGCTCGGCGAACCCATCCCTTACGACACTCTCGAAGTAGTCATCGAGGGTGCGGTCCGACGGCACGTCGAAGTTGGGCAGGTGATACTCGACGGGATCGAGGTTGACGCCGCACCGCTCCGCGATGCGGACACTGTTGGCAAGCGCCGCCGGGAAGTCGCCGAAGACCTCGCTCATCTGATCGGCTGACTTCAGGTAGAACTGATCGCCGTGATATCGCAGGCGGTCTACATCCTGCACGTTCTTGCCGGTGCCAATGCAGAGCAAGATGTCATGCGGCTTGTGATCGCCGTGCCGCAAGTAGTGCACGTCGTTGGTGCACACGAGCGGCAGGCCAAGATCCTGGCTCAACGACGGCAGGGCACTGTTGACCACGCGCTGCTCGCCGAGCCCTTGGTACTGCATCTCGAGGAAGAAGTTGTCGGGCCCGAGGATGTCGCGGTAGGTCGCCGCCGCCTCTCGCGCCTTCGCCGCGCGATCCTTGTAGAGGCCTTCGGCGACCTCTCCCTTGAGGCAGCTGCTCAAACCGATCAGGCCTTTGGCGTGCTGCGCGAGGAGCTCCTTGTCGATGCGCGGCCGATAGTAGAAGCCCTCCGTATAGCCGGACGACACTAGCTTGATGAGATTCTGGAAGCCGTCGTTCGTCTCGGCGAGGAGGACCAGATGATTGGCCGTCTCTCCAGGGACGCCACCCTTGACCCGCCGGTCGCCCGGCGCAACATAAACCTCGCACCCGAGGATGGGCTTGACGCCGACCTTGTGGCAGGCGTCGTAGAAGGCGATCGCCGAGAACATGTTGCCATGCTCGGTCACTGCCAGCGCTGGCATACCGAGCTCGGCGGCCTGTCCCACCAGCTCCTCGATCCGGCAGGCGCCATCGAGCAGCGAATATTCCGTGTGCAGGTGCAAGTGCACGAAGTCAGGCATGGCTTTGCATCTCTGCCGCGCCCGACCTAAAGGTCGGGCGACGACGCCGAACGTATGAGATGGTGCTATTCCCATTCAATCGTCGACGGCGGCTTCGAGCTGATGTCGTAGACGACCCTGTTGATCCCGCGGACCTCGTTCACGAGCCGAGATGAGATGCGTGCAAGGAGCTCATGGGGCAAGCGCGCCCAGTCCGCCGTCATCCCGTCTCTGCTCTCGACGGCGCGAACGGCCAGGGCAAACTCGTACGTGCGCGCGTCACCCATGACGCCAACGCTCTGGATCGGCAACAGCACGGCAAACGACTGCCACAGACGACGATACCACCCCTGTCGTCGGATCTCGTCTTGAAGGACCGCGTCGGCGCGTTGCAGCAGGTCCAGTCTCTCAGAGGTCACCTCACCCAGGATGCGTACGGCGAGTCCCGGTCCTGGAAACGGCTGCCGCCA
This sequence comes from Luteitalea sp., assembly GCA_009377605.1. Classification (NCBI taxonomy): domain Bacteria; kingdom Pseudomonadati; phylum Acidobacteriota; class Vicinamibacteria; order Vicinamibacterales; family Vicinamibacteraceae; genus Luteitalea; species Luteitalea sp. The sequence goes on along the minus strand of WHTT01000018.1, from coordinate 66,856 downwards.
AATGAGCTCCTCATCGAGCCCGACTGTCAGTCCGACCTGACGCACTTCATCCTTGAAGAGCTGGCGCAGCGGCTCGACCAGCTTCATGCGCATCTGCTCCGGCAGACCGCCGACATTGTGGTGGCTCTTGATGACCGTCGACGGTCCCACAACCGAGACGCTCTCGATGACATCGGGATAGAGGGTGCCCTGCGCGAGAAAGTCGAAGCGACCGAGCTCGGAGGCCTTCTCGTCGAAGACGTCGATGAACGTCTTGCCGATAATCCTTCGCTTGTGTTCCGGGTCCGTCACGCCGGCCAGTCGCTCGAGGAAGAGCGCAGAGGCGTCAACCGTCTGGAGCGGCAGGTGGAGACGATTGCGAAAGCGCTCCTCCACCTGCTGCGCCTCGTTCAGTCGTAGCAAGCCGTTGTCGACGAAGATGCACATGAGACGTTCGCCGATGGCCCGGTGCACGATGACCGCGGCGACCGTCGAATCGACACCACCGCTCAAGCCGCACACCACACGCCCCTCGCCCACCTGTTCGCGGATGCGCGCCACCGACTCGTCGACAAACGACGCCATCGTCCAGTCGCCGGTGCAGCCACACACCTTGTAGGCAAAGTTGCCGAGGATTTCGGTGCCTTGGTCCGTGTGCGCCACTTCGGGGTGGAAGAGGAGACCGAAGAGCTTGCGGCTGCGGTCTTCCATGGCCGCCACGGGAACGTTGGCGCTGACAGCGGTCACGTCGAATCCTGGGGGTGCCGAGGCGACATAGTCGCCGTGGCTCGCCCAGACGCGGAGCTCTGGCGGGAGCCCGGCGAGCAGCGGCGTGCTGTCCTGAACCTTGACGAGCGCGTGACCATATTCACGATGAGCCGCGCCGCCCACCGCGCCGCCGAGCGCTGCGGTCATGAACTGCATCCCGTAGCAAATGCCCAGCACCGGCACGCCTGCCTCGAGGATGCCCGGATCGGCCAATGGAGCGCCCGCGTCGGACACGCTTCGCGGGCCGCCCGACAGGATGATGCCGGCGGGTCGCTTCGCGGTGATGGCCTCGAGCGAGGTGCTAAACGGCAAGATCTCCGAGTAAACGGACAGCTCTCGCAGACGCCGGGCAATCAGTTGTGTGTACTGAGACCCGAAGTCGAGGACGATGATGGTTTGGTGGGACACAAATACACTCAACTGCTGAAGCTCTTGTCACGCCGAAGCGCGAAGCCGGACTTGTATTATAACGAGATGACTTCGCCCGTGCCCACGACATCTTGGGGTTCGCCACCAAGATACCGCAGCCTGTTGGCATTTCTTGCCTCCATGATCACCGCCGGGCCTATTACTGTCTCCCCTCCTCCACATGGGCCGGAGGTTCTTGCGCAGGCGAAACCGGACCCCCCGCGAGACTCGGAAGAGGCCGCCGACAGCGATGAGGTTCTCTTTCCTCTCCGGACGGCATGGCGCGCCGACCTCGCCGAGCCGGTCGTCGCACCGGCGGGGGTGGACGCGGCCCGAGCCTATGTGCCGCTTCAGTCGGGCGCGCTCGCGGCGGTCTCCCTGACCGATGGGAAGGTGGTTTGGAAGGCTTCGCACCCGACCACACTCACTCCCTTCTCCAACGGCAGTCTGGTGTTCATCGCAGGCAAGGACTCGGTTGAAGGCGTTACCGCGGCGAATGGGGTCACGCGCTGGCAGACACCGATCCCGGGCGAGCTCGCGGCCCCAATGGTCGAGCGGGCCGGATGGCTTATCGTGCCGCTCGCGAGTGGCGATCTGCTTGCGCTGCGTTCCGCTGACGGCAAGGTCGTCTGGCGCGCGGCGTTTGGCGCGGCGGCCGCAAGCCAGCCAGCCATCGACGGGGAGCATGTGTACCTACCGTTGGATGACGCCCGCGTGGTAGCCGCCGACATTTTTTCTGGTGACGTGGTCTGGACGCGCACGCTGGGCGGTCCCGTGGTTGGGATGTTCATCTACGCGGAGCTGATTTACGTCTCGTCAACGGACAACTATCTCTACTGTCTCGACGATCGCAAGGGGGAGATCGACTGGCGCTGGCGCACCGGTGCGGATCTGGTGGGCCGCGCGGATGCGCTAGGCGCGCGGGTCGTGTTCGTCTCGCTCGACACCGTTCTTCGCGCTCACGATTGGCTGAACGGCGCGCAGCGCTGGCGAACGCCTCTGCCCTGGCGTCCGCACTTCGGGCCGCAGATCGTAGGGACGACCGTCGTCATGTCCGGCTTGGTGCCCGAGGTGCGCGGCTTTTCTCTGGACAACGGCAAGGAGGTGGGCCACCTCACCTTTGCCTCGAGCGACGTCGAGAAGCTTCAAGGTCCGGTTATTACGGTGCCGCCCACCCGGTCTGGAGGCACGCGTTTCGTTGCGGTCAGCGAGGAGGGTAAGGTGTACGGCTTGGCACCGGAAACACCAGACGCTGCCCAGTGAGCTGCGGCTCTACTCCGACCGCAGCGCAGTGATTGGGTCAAGCTTGGTCGCTCTCCTGGCGGGTAGGTAGCTCGCGACCAGTGCCATGAGGAGGAGGAGCACGCCGCCGATCCCGATCCCGATCATGATCGGATCGGACTCGCTCGTCTCGTAGAGGAGGCCGGACATCAAGCGCGTCGCTGCGACCGCGGCGGCGGCGCCCACGGCCACACCGATTAGCGCCAGCTTCACGCCTTTGCCGGCGACGAGCAAGAGGATGTCGCGGGGCTGCGCACCGAGCGCGATGCGCACGCCGATCTCCGGCACGTGCTGCACGACAAAGTATGAGATCACGCCGTAGATGCCGACCACCGCAAGCAGCAGCGCGAAGGCAGCAAACGCAATGAGCAGCGTGGTTCCGATCCGCTGCGCTCCGACATCCTCATCGAGCACCTCATCGAGTGTTTTGACATTGGAAATCGGCTGTGCGGGATCCACGGCATGGATCTCATGTTTGATCGCCGCAACGAGATTCATCGGGTCACCAACGGTCCTGACAGCAAGATCACGCGGCGCAAACCACGGCTGACCGTCGAACTGTTGGTATGGCAGGTACATCTCGGCCTTCACGGGAGCAGCGAGCCCCATTTGGCGGACGTCGCCAACCACGCCGACGATGGTGAGCCAGGGACCCGCTGAGTTGGACTCGCCGACCTTGAACCGCCTTCCGACTACATCGTCACCGGGCCAGTACTGTCGGGCCATCGTCTCGTTGATGATGGCGACTGGCTGCGCGCCCTTGGTGTCGCCCGCATCGAAGGATCGGCCGTGTCGCAAAGGGATACCGATCGCTCTGAAGTAGTCGGTGCTGACCTGACGGTGGGCGGCGTCGTAGGACACAGCAGGATCAGACACCTCTCCCTCGATGGCGAAGCTCGTGGTTCCGCCTTTCCACTCGAGCGGTACAGACGTCGTGTAGCCTGCAGCGACCACAGCCGGCAGGCGCGACACGCGAACGAGCACTTCGTCGTAGAACGCCGTGCGGCGTCCGTGGTCCGCGTACTTGTAGAAGGAAGCGCCGGCTGCAGCTATTGCTCGCTCATCGGCGACCGTGGCCAGCACTGTCCGAAGCGTCACGACGCCCTCTGCGTGCACCCCCACGTCCGCATACCGCAGCCGGTAAAGCGTTTGGACGAGCAGCCCGGCGGCAACGAGTAGCACAAGCGTCATCGCCACCTCGGCCACCACCAACAGGCTGCGGCCCCGTTGCGTCCGGGAGGTGCTGCGGCCGCTCATCTTCAGGGCTTCGCTGAGCTCGGGGCGCGTCATCTGGAGAGCTGGAGCGAGGCCGAAGAGGACACCAGTGACGAGCGAGAGAATGACCGCCACTCCCAGGGCGCGTGCGTCGAGCGTCACTGGGGTGAAGAGCGTCATGCTGGGCGGCACGAGCTGCTCCAGAAAGGCGAACGTCCACCGAGCGACTACGAGACCAAGGACCAGACCGATCGCGGAGAGCACGAGAGTCTCGGTCAGCAGTTGTCGGATCATCCGGCTGCGAGTGGCCCCCAGGGCGCCCCGCAAGGCGATCTCCTGGCGGCGTGCCGCAGCGCGGGCGAGCAGTAAGCTGGCGAGGTTGGCGCAGACGATCAGCAACACGGCGCCAACCGCCGTGAGCAGCAGGAGGAGCGGGCGACGGGCATCCCCCGCGAGCTGCTCGGACAGTGGCAAGACACGCGCCCTCAGGCCTCGCGCTTCTCTCGGGTGATCGCGGGCGATGCGCGTCGCGATCGTGTCAACGTCGGCCTGAGCCTGCGCCAGACTCACTCCAGGCCTCAAGCGGGCCACGACGGTCAGATAGTGGCTGTCGCGAAACGTGAGCTCCTCCGGGCTGAAGGCGGCGGGCACCCAGAGGCCGATATAGCTCTCGAGAAATTGAAAGCCTGATGGCATGACACCAACGACGGTGTATGGCCGGTTGTCGAGGAGGAGGTGGCGGCCGATGATCGTCGGGTCGCCACCGAAGCGACGTTGCCAGAGCCCGTGGCTGAGAATCGTGACAGCCGGGCCGCCGGGACGATCCTCATCAGCCCGGAAGACGCGTCCGAGCGCCGGTGTCACGCCAAGCAGCGGAAAGAACGTTGCGGTCACGCCGCGCGCTTGGATCTTCTCCGGCTCGCTGCCGCCCAGCGTCACGCCCCAGGGGCTGACCGCCGCGACCGATGCAAACACCTCGTTCTGGGCGTCCCAGTCCGCATAGTTGGCCGGAGCCACGTCGTTGCGCGGAAACCCAATGTCTGAGGCGTCCTCCCAAATCACTACGAGCCGCTCCGGCTCGTGAAACGGCAGCGGCCGTATGAGGACGGCGTTGATCAGGCTGAAGACGGCGCTGCTGCCGCCGATACCGATGGCAAGGGTCAGGACCGCCGCCAGGGCGAAGACCGGGCCTCTGGCGAGCGTGCGTATGGCGTACCGCACGTCACGCCGGGCGTCCTCCAGCCACACGAACGACCGTGCGTCCCGGTGGAGCTCCTTTGCTCGATCAACGCCGCCCAACGCGCGCTTCGCGGCGAGCTGCGCCTCCTCAGGCGTCAAGCCTCGGCGCTGAAGCTCGTCCTCGAGCAGCGTGAGATGAGCGCTGATTTCCCTGGCGAGTTGCCGTTCTGCTCGCCGGGGCCGCAAGGCGTTCGAAAGCCTGAGAGCGAGACGTCTCATACGCGACCTGTGTCGTCCTTGACGAGGAGTTCCGTCGGCGTACAACCGTGGACGTCGACCGTCACATCCACTTGAACAGCCAGTGGAGATAGTCGGGACGTTAGCACTATGTCACTTGAGATCCAAGTGGATTCTACATAGGTCCCCCACCGTCGCGAAAGCCTCAATGGGCTGCCCCTCCTTGAAGCTAGTCGTCGCCCAACCGCCGGCACGAGTGGAAATCGCCCAAGGCTCCCGCGCAAGACGCATGCCGAACTCGTGCCGGCACGAGTTCCAGTGGCTCCATATGATGGTGTCGCTTCCTTTACACGCATCGCGCCCGACGACCCAAAGTCGCATTGGGCTTGATACGCGTTGTGAGCCCGACACCTCAAACAGATATTGTCGACCGAGGCCTCGCCGCCGACGGCAAAGGGCACCACGTGGTGGAACTCGAGCCAGCCCCGCGCGGCACATCGGCGCCCACTTCGGCTCACAAACGTACATTGCCCGCCGTCGCGCTGCCACACGGCGCGTTGGACGGCCGCGGGAATCCGGCGCGAGCGCGACGACGCGCCGCGACGGCACTCGGGCTGTGTCCGCCCGGACGGGCGAGCAGTACCGGTCTCCTTGGCCTTCAGCAGGCAGCGAGGTGCATGGCCTCGCGGAGCAGATCCTGATCCGAGAGCTGATCGAACGAGGCAAATGAAGTTGTCATGACCCATTATACGGAGCCAATTTTCAAGGCGCAGAAAGGCTCCATAACGCAGAGAAGCGCGCCGACCGACCTTTTCAGTCGACCTAGCGTCCGAATGCTACGCCTCGGCCAACGTAGGGCCTACGACGGGCGATTCTCACCTGCTCCTGCACAAAAACGCGCTCGGTCCTCGAATGGTGTCAAGCACTTTCTTACCGATGTCGGCGGTCGGTACGTGGTCTAGTCGTGTAGCTACTGACACACCTCGCGCACTGTGCACGATCCGCTACGTCCGCCGCTGGTATGCCGACGTCAGCCGCGACGTGCAACACGTTCCACGCGCGACGTGGGAGGCACTAACTGGCGAGCAACAGAGCGTGATGCGCTTTCCGATCGGAGAATGAGGAGGATCGGGGTCGTCCCAGCGTGGAGGGTTCCCGTGTGTTGCCCCGCGTCGCCACGCGTAGCGAAGGCCTGTCAATTGCGGCGTAGGCAGGCCTGAAGGCCTTCGCTACGACTGACCACTCGAATGACGTGCCGTTCGCGCGGCTGCCTGTTCCAGCTCCGCGCGGACAACCTCGGCGAGACGACGAATGCCTTCCTCGATCCGTTCGGGCGAGGGTAACGAGAAAGACAGCCGCATGAAGCTCGACCCGCTGCCGTCGACGAAGAACGGCCGGCCCGCCACGTAGATCACCCGCTGCCCCATGGCGCGCGCGAGCATTGCCTGCGTGTCCACCTGCGGTGGAAGCGCGACCCAGAGAAAGAAGCCGCCGCGTGGATGTGGCCACTGCGCCAGATCGCCGAGCTCGCGCGACAGCGCGCCCGCCATCACCGTGCGCTTTCGTTGATAGTATTGACGAAGCACCGGAACCTGTCGGTTGAGGACACCACGTCGGCAGGCCTCGTAGGCGATACGCTGGTCCAGCCCGCTCGTGCAGAGGTCGGTCGATTGTTTTGCCGTGTCGAACTTTGCGATGAGCGCCGCCGGGCCGTCCATCCAGGCCACGCGAAACGCCGGTGCGAGGGTCTTGGAGAGACTGCTGAGATAAATCACGCGCCCTTCTTCGTCATCCGCTTTGATAGGTCGCATCTCCCCCTCTGCGGCGTCATCGAACCAGAGGTCGCAATACGGATCGTCCTCGACGATCAATGCATCGGCGCGTTGCGCCCACGCGAGAAGATCGCGGCGCTTTTTCAGGCTGGTGAGCACACCGGTCGGATTGTGAAAGTTGGGAACGACATACAGGAACTTCACGCGACGGCCGGCGGCAGTCTGACGCCGGTGCACTTCGTCGAGGTGGGCCAAGTCGATGCCGTCGGCTTGCTGTTTGACGCCGACCAGCGTGGCCTGTGCATTCTTGAACGCCGCTATCGCCCCCGTATAGCTGGGAAGCTCCACGAGCACGACGTCGCCCGGATCGATGAGCACGCGTCCCAGCAGGTGGAGTCCCTGCTGGGACCCAGTCGTGATGATCAGCTCGTCAACCGCGGCGATGATGCCGCGCGCATGCAATTGCTGTTGGAACACATCGAGCAGGGCGGGATAGCCGCGCGTCGGCCCGTACTGCAGCACGTTGGCGTCGCGGCCACGGAGCAACTCGGCCGCGATGTCGCGGTACTCGTCCCACACGAACGTGTCCGGCGCCGGGTAACCTGGGGCAAACGAGATCACGTCCGGGCGCTGCGCTGCCATCACGCCCATTTGCCGGATGGCCGACTGCAAGAGCGCCTCGCCCGCGCGCGAGAGGAAGCGGTCGTACTGCATCATGCCGAGCGCCCAACGGCGAGCGGGTTGGGCGTCGCTCCGGCTAGCGCGTCGCGCCGGCGCGCCTGGTAGATGGACAGGTACGAGGTGAACGCCGTCAGGCCGAGGTACTGGAACACGAGGCCACGCAGCAGCCAGGTCACGACCTGGAGCGGAAGCACAGTCAGTCCCACGAACGGGACGAAGGAGATCAGGCTCAGGCCGGCCGTGGCCAAGGCAGACGCAATTGTCGCCAGCAGCACGAGCACCAGCGTGATGACAAACACGCCGCCGACCAGCCAGAAACGGTCGCGAATGTACGCCAGCATCTCGCCAAGCGCGTGGCGCACGCCGCACGCCTCGACCGCGATGACCATCTGCAGCAGTAAGTACGTCACGTTCACGAGCGTGATCGCGGTTACCAAGACCGCCGAGCAGGCTGCCAGCACAAACGGCCACACGGACATCCAACCCTGATCGATGACAAACAGGTACCCGAACGCGACGGCGAGGAGGTAGGCTCCACCCAAGAGCGCGTACGCGGCGAGCAAGCAGATCCCGAGGCGGAGAAAACGTGGAAAGAGCCGACGGCATCCCTCGAGGAACAGCGGCACTTCGGTCCGGCGAAGGCGGCGGAGGACGGCCGCCCGCACGGCGAGCCGTTCCACCGGGCCGGCGCCCGCTTCCGATGCGACGAGCACGCTGAGCGTCCCGCCCTTGATGAGAAACATCAGCGCGGATCCGCCAACGACCGTGATGAGAAGTGCCACGATGAAGCTGCTGAGCGCCGCCGGATGCGATCTCAAGGCCTCGAGAAGGGCGCCGATACTGTCGCGGAGGTTCCACTGCCACAGGTCGTCCACGTCGCGGTGGAGCGCCAACGCGACCAGAAACACACCGCCGATGACAGGTACCGCGATGAGCAGCTTGAACGTGGATTCGGCAACGAACTGAACGAGCAGGAGGGGCCAGTTCGCGGCAGTGACCAGGGCGCCGCGCTTGAGCGGCGCCTTCAGGGTCGGAAGGTGACTCATGCAGCAAAGGGCGGCCGCGAGGCCACCCTGTCTCGCAGTATAGCACCGGGTGACCGGGTGACCGGGTGACGGAGTGACCGGGTGATGGGGTGACAAGGTGAGCGAGGGCAGGCGTTAGACTGCTGATGTGAACCTGGAGGCGTGGCCGGATTGGAAGATCGTCGAATGATGCGTCGTCCTCTCATCGAACGCGGCGTTGGCCCGGCACCGTGGTGGCAGGTGCTGCTCGCGGGCGGAGCATGCGCGCTGCTTGCGGTCGTCGTCGGTCTCGCGTGGGAGACGTGGCGTCTCGGCCAGACGCCGGAGGCCGCAGCGGCGCGCGTGGAGCGGGCCGTGCGGGACGAGATGGCCTCCCGCATGGCGGCGCTCGAACGTGTGGTGGCGACGCTCGTGGCCGACTCGCGTGTGGCTGATGCGCTCGACCGGCGCGCACCTGACATCCGTACTCTCTTCGACCTCGCCGCGCTGCCCGGCGCTCGGCAGGACATCCCGGGGCTGGCGGTCACCATCTACGATGCCCGAGGAGAGGCCACGGCGTGGAGCGGCCGGCCGTCAGCGGAGCTCGATATCCAACTCGTAGAACCAGACGAGGGAGCGGGCCTCCGTGTTGCTCGGGGCGCCCTTGGCTGGCGACTGGTGGATGTCGCCCCGATCGAGCGTCCGGCTTCGGGCAAGAAAGCCATCAGGCTGGGAACCGTTGTCGCCGAACGTGGTCTCTCGCCACCCGACTCGGCTTACGACGCCGGCGAGATCTCCTTCCCGCTTCCCACGAAGCTTGCCCCGGTGTCGATGACCCCCGTCCGACTCGCCGCGCCGAAACGGGGGAGCGGCCGTGAAGCGGTCGTCATCCGCGCGCCGGACGGCCAAGCCTTGCTCCAAGCGGATGTGTCACCCGGTGAGCTGGCGCGCCTGCGTGCCGACGGCCGCCGCCGGATCCGCGCGCTCGCCTTCGCCATTCTCGGCGTGACAGCGCTGCTCGTCGCCGCGGTCTGGGGCGTGTCCCGTCGCCGGGTGCGCTCGCGCGGGCGCTACGTGCAGCTGACCGGAGTCGCGCTTGCTGCGCTCATTGGGGCGCGCCTCCTCTTTTGGGCCGCCTTGGTCCCAGATGCCTCGGCGGGTGGGCTCCTTTCGCCGGCGACATACGCGTCATCATGGCTTGGCTGGATTCACCGCGTACCGCTGGACCTCTTCATCTCCGGCGCAATCGCGGTCGCCGCCTTGACGCTCTTTGTCGATCCCGTCCGGCGCGCGACGGTGATCTGCCGATCCGTGCGCATCTCTCCGCTCGGCACACGCGGCGCGCTGGCACGCTTTGCATTCTGGCAGCTGGTGGGCGGATCGGCCGCGGCGCTCGCCGTGGCCGCAATGGTGCGCGTGGTCGACGACACGATCGGTGGCAGCGACATCGACTGGCTGAAGCTCTCGCTCTCGCCGTGGGAGCCGGCGCGCCTCGCGTTGGTGTTCGGATTGATTCTCTTCGAGGCGACGACGGTCTGGTCCGGTGTCATGGCCCTGCGGCTTACGGCAGCACGGTGGCGTCTGGACCGGCGCCGTTGGAGTATGCGGCTGCTCGTCCCGCTGTTGTGGTTGCTGCCAGGCTTTGTCTGGGTGGTGATGTCAAGTCTGCGCCACGTGGACGTGTCAGCCCCCGCGGTCATGCTGTCGCTCGCTGCCAGCGCGGCTGCGGCCTGGATGACCGCTCGCGGCATCGCATGGTATCGCCACGGCTCGCCGACCACCAGGCTCGTCGGGCTCTTCCTCGCGCTGCTGGTGCCGTCCTTGCTCCTCTACCCTGCCCTGTTTCACGAGGCCGACCATGACAAGCGTCGGCTGATCGAGACCGAGTACGCGAGACAGGCGATGAGGCGCTTGGAGGACCTCCAGCAGCGGCTCATCGAGTCGCTCGACCAAATCGACGCGATTGCCACGCTCGCGCCCACACTCGCTGGGTTGGTCACTGCGGACCAGGGTCAAGAGCAGCCCTCCACCGACCAAGCGTACCTGGTGTGGCGGACGACGGCCCTCGCCCGGTCTGGGCTGACCTCCTCGATTGCGCTCCACGCGCCGCCGCCGAACGGCCGGCTACTCAGCCGGTTCGCCTTCAACCTGCCGGAGTACGCAGGCACGGTGCCGCTCTTCCAGCGAACGTCCTGCACCTGGGATTACTACTCCGAGGCGTCCAGGTTTGGAGCCGAAGAGCGGACGTTGCTGCATGCGGAGCGCGCCATTTGCGCCCCCGGCCCCGCGGGCACCCAGCGCATCGTGGGTGGGCTCTCGGTCCAGGCGAGCATCGACTACGAAGCGTTGCGGTTTCTGTCGCCTCAGAACCCCTACTACGGGCTGTTTCGCGGCGAGGGCGTGCCCGAAGCGAGCGAGAGCGGCGGGCAGGACGTGGACCTTGTTGCCTACGGGTGGGGCCGGACACCGGTCTATACGTCGATGCGTCGTCCGTGGCCGCTGAGAGCGGACGTGTTCCAGCGCGCCTACCGGCCGTCACGCGATCCGTTTTGGACACGGCTCTCGAGTGGCGAGACCCTCTCCAACGTCTACGTGGTCAACAATCGCAACGCCATCTTCTTGGTGGGCTATCCGATCGTGGGCCCGCTCGGCCACCTGATGCATCTGGCCGAATTGGTGACACTTGCCGGGGCGCTGTATCTGCTCGTGCTCCTCGCGGGCTACGTGATCGCCTGGTTGGGCCGCGAGTCGCAGCCAGCCCACGCCCTCGTGCGTGAGGTGCGCACGAGCTTTGCGCGCAAGCTGTTTCTCGCGTTCGTGGCCGCGGCGGTGATCCCCGTCGTGATTCTCGCGGTCCTCGTACGGGCGTTCGTCGCGACGCGGTTGCGCGCCGACGTCGAGGAGGAAGCCGCAAGAACGGCTGCTGTCGCGCGACGCGTCATCGAGGAGGCGATTGCCCAGCGAGAGGACCCGCGCGGCGACGTCCTCCTGACAGACGATGAGGTGCTTGGGATCAGCCGGGTGATTCAACAGGACGTGAACATCTTCGAGGGGGCGTCCTTGATGGCGACGAGCCAGCGCGACCTCTACGCTTCGAGGCTGCTCTCGACACGGACACACGACGAGGTTTACCGCGCGATCGTCCTGCAGCAGCTCCCGAACCTGGTTGCCGCAGATCAGATCGGCACGATGCGCTACCAGTTGGCCGCCGTCCCGGTCCACTTGCCGGGGCACGACGAGGCCATCCTCACCGTGCCACTCGCCTCACGCCAGCGTGAGATCGAGCAGGAGATCGACGAGCTCGATCGGGGCGTGCATCTCGGCGCCATCCTGTTCATTCTGTTCGGCGCCGGCATTGGCTATTCGATGGCGCACCGAATTGCCGATCCGGTAGAGCGGCTCACGCGCGCCAGCCGGCGTATCGCCTCCGGGGATCTCGACGCGCGCGTCATGGCGCGGACGGCGGACGAGCTCCAGCGGCTCGTGGAGGCGTTCAACTCGATGGCGGCGGACCTGGCGCGGCAGCGCGACCAGCTCGCGCGGACCGAGCGCCTGGAGGCGTGGGCGCAAATGGCCCGCCAGGTTGCGCACGATATCAAGAACCCGCTCACGCCTATTCAGCTGGCGGCCGAGCACCTGCTACGTGTGCACCGGGACCGCGGACAGCCGCTCTCCCCCGTCCTCGAAGGATGTCTCGAGACGGTCCTGTCTCAAGTCCGCGTCCTCCGGCAGATCGCCGCCGAGTTTGCGAGCTTTGCCGCATCGCCCACGGCCCGTTTGCAGCCGACGCCTATCGCCGACGTCATCGAAGAAGTGATCGGGCCTTACCGGGCGGGGTTGACAGAGCGAGTGCAACTGAACGTCGAGGTCGAACGCGAGCTGCCGCTGCTCGCGATAGATCGCATGCTCCTGGGTCGCGCCATGATCAACATCATGGAGAACGCGATCCACGCCATGCCCGGGGGAGGAACCCTGACCGTGGAGGCCGTGCGCGCCGACGATGGGGTACATGTGTCCTTCATGGACACCGGCGTCGGCATGGATGAGGATGCGCTTGGCCGAGTCTTCGAGCCGTACTTTTCCAACAAAGCTGCCGGAACCGGACTCGGTCTCTCGATCGCACGGCGGAACGTCGAGATGCACGGCGGGTCGGTGACGCTCGAGAGCCGGAAAGGTGAAGGGACGAAGGTGACGATGGTGCTGCCGGTGAGCGGTGACAGGGTGAGGGGGTGACAAGGTGACAAGGTGACAAGGTGACAAGGTGACAAGGTGAGCGGGGTTATTCGAGCGCACGTGGCGCGGCGCCGCTGGCTTGTGGTTGCACGAGAGGCTACGTTGCTGGGACCTGCACCCCGATTACCCTGTCACCTTGTCACCTTGTCACCTTGTCACCCCCTCACCCTGTCACCCCCTCACCCTCCTCGCCGCTTCGTCATGAGCCGGCGCTGCCGATTCCGGCTTGCGACGGACCCGCGTCCAGGCGTAGCCGACCAGACCAGACAGCAGGTACGTGTAGGCCATCAAGACGAGCGTCCCCTGCGGCTCCGCCGCGATGGCGGCGATCATCAAGGCGAGGAAGATGAGATTTCGGTAGGAGCGGCGCTTCCGGAGGTCGAAGGTCTTGAAGCTGCGATAGCGGATCGTGCTCACCATCAGGAGGGCCGGGACGAGCAAGAGCGGTAACGCCAACACGCCGTGCCAGGCGGTGAGGCCGTAGGGCCAGGCGAACACGGTTGCTGCCACCACACCCGCGGCCGGCGGGCAGGGCATCCCAGCGAAGTAGCGTTTGTCCGGATTTGCCGAGCTCTGGATATTGAAGCGCGCCAGGCGGATAGCCACGGCCGACACGTAAATGAAGCCGGTGACCCAGCCAACCCGTCCCATCGGTGTCAACCCCCACGCCAGCGCGAGCACGGCTGGTGCGACGCCAAACGAGATGACGTCTGCCAGAGAGTCGAACTCCACACCAAAGGCGCTCGAGGTCTTCGTGAGCCGGGCAATGCGGCCATCGAGCATGTCGAGAACCATGGCCACGCCGATGAAGGGGGCGGCGGTGACATACTCGCCACGCATCGCGTAGATGATGCACGCGTAGCCGCAGAACATGTTCGCAAGCGTGAACAGGCTCGGCAGCAGGTAGGTGCCGCGCCGGAACCGGCGCGACGCGGGCGGTCGTCTTTGGAGAACGGTCAACACGTCATGCCCACCGTGCCACGATGCTCTCGCCGGCGCGCACGCGATCGCCCGGCTGTACCTCCAGCCTGCAGGCTGGCGGGAGGAACACGTCCATCCTGGACCCAAACTTCATGAGCCCAAACCGCTGACCCGTCTCCAGCCGATCGCCCACCTGCACCCGGCAGACGATCCGGCGTGCGAGGATGCCCACGACCTGTTGGAAGGCGACCGTGCGATCGCTCCGCCGTACCCACAGCATATTGCGCTCGTTCTCACGGGCTGCGTCTGCATTGTACGCTGCCAGAAATCGTCCGGGCGTGAAGGCCAGGCGCACGAGCTCCCCGCCATACGGCACGCGGTTGATATGGACGTCGAGTGGCGACAGGAACACGCTCACCTGTTGCCAGTCGCCAGGTGGCGCGGCCGCCGGATCGGCCACGCCCGCCACCATCACCCGGCCGTCGGCAGGCGCGACGACCACATCGGGATCGTCCGGCGGAACGCGCTCCGGATCGCGGAAAAAGAAGGCCATGAAGCCTGCCAGCCCGATGAACGGTATGGCCCAGCCGGTGCGGCGCGCGAGCGCGCAGGCCACAGCCGGGATGAGGCTGCCCATCAGGAACGGTGCACCAGCTCGATCTATGTGCATGACTGAGGAATGGGACACAAGGACCGAGTAACGGACGCCTCGGCGAGGCGCCGGGGTCCCCAGCGCGGCAGCCGCGCTGGGGTGGCCCGTCCCTACCTTCCACCATGGTAAGGCACGTTCGCCGAGCCCGCCGGGCAGGTCCCGGTGTCGCGCGCGGTTGGTATAGCGGGGCACGGCGTACCGTGCCCCTGTTCGTGGGCTCACCGCTGGGATGGTGAGCTCGCAGGTAAAGAAGAGGCCGCTGTCGAGGGAGGTATCGCCATGTCCGCATGGCGGCGCAAGAGCTCCTCCATGCGGTCTTTGAGCTGCAATTTCTGTTTCTTGAGTCGGATTTCCTCGAGCTGGTCGCTCTCGGAGAGATGAGGTTTGTCCGCCATCTCGACGATTTGGACATCCAGCTCGTGGTGCCGCTCCCACAGTTCCCGAAACTCCGTGTTCGTCCTGAGCAGGTGCTCACGCAGCTCGTGTGAGGCTGTTGGCATGCTTCGCCTCCTCTCTTGACCGAGGGTCCAGGATGGGAATCCGTGTGATGGTCGAAGGGACTCTACCACCAGTGTTCAGGGCTTGCAATCCCCAGCGAAGCTGCGCTTCGCTGGGGCCGTCTATGGGCTGGGCCCCGCTCCGCGGGGCCTGACATCTCCTCAGGAACCAAGGAACTTGCTTCACTCGCGCCGATCGGGGCCTGAGGAGATGTCGGCACTCTCTTCAGACGCGCCAAGCGGGCATTCGGACGCCAACGGCGTGTCGGCCGGAATGTCATACCAAAGGATAAGCGCATCCTCGCACGGATGCGTATAATACCCGCGCCGGATGCCGGACTGCACGAACCCCAGGCTTTCGTACAGTCGTTTCGCCGCATGATTCGATGCGCGTACCTCGAGCGTCGCCCGCCGCGCACCGCGTCGCGTCGCATCGGCGAGCACCTGCCCCATGAGCGCCCGCCCGATGCCCTTCCCTCGCAGTGCAGGGTCGACCGCTACGTGGTTGATGTGCAGCTCATCGAACAGGAGCCAAACGCAGCAGTAACCGGAGACCGGAGCCGAGCGGTCCGCACGCACGACGTAGACGGCCGAGACATCGGAGCCCGTCAGCTCCCACTCGAACATGTCACGTGTCCACGGGTTGGTGAACGCAGCCTGTTCGAGCGCGAGAACCTCGTCCAGATCGCGCGCCGCCACGAGAGGCTCGACGAGCCATCCGCTCACGAGTGACTCCCAGGCGGAGAGGCCATTCGATCACGGGCAAGCTCCGCATCGGGCCGGCGCACGTAGGTTGGCACGATGGCGTGAGGCGGCACGGCCAGGTCCGGAAGCGCCCCAGCGAGCGTGGCAAGGACGCCAGCGAGGGGCGGCGGCGAGCGAAGGTCCATACCGTCGCCGAACCGTCGGCGAAGCGGCTCAGCGAGCTCGCCCGCGTTGTCACCCATCAGGCAGAGGCGTGCAGATGGTACGTGCGCCTGCCAGCGCGCGGCCAGTCCCTCTGGCGTGTCGACCGACGCCTCCTCGATGGCGACCAGTCCCACGCGACCGGTGATATTCGTTTCGAGAGGGGCGACACGCGACCGTGGTGCGTGCATGTCATCGAGAGGCCGGTACAGGGCGGTGAAGACCTCGCCACGGGCAGCGTGCATCCAAGCGCCCACGAGTGTACTTCCTGAGTAGTGGTCAGTGGTCAGTGGCCGTTGGACAGTAGATGATGAGGAAGCGGCGTTCTTGGCGGCGACGGCCAGCAGGAGAAGCGTGGAGGCCGAAAATACAGCTCGGTGGCCGACGAGCGCCAGACCCTGAATGGTGGCGATACCAACCCGTAAACCTGTGAAGCCGCCGGGGCCGGAGACGATGGCGAAGAGGTCGACGTCGGCGAGCGTGTACCGGTGACCGGTCAGCAGGGTGATGAGATCGCTGGGGAGTCGCTCGGCATGTGTGCGCTGCGCATCGCCAGAGCAGACCTCGACGAGCTCATTGTCGCGCCAGAGGGCAAGGCTGCCTGCGGGCGTCGTAGTATCGAGTGCAACGATCAACACGGTTTCGTGTACCTAGCGGCCGCCTCGGCGAGGCGGCCCTACCCTCGTCTATGGTAGGGCGCGTTCGCCGAACGCGCCGTGCTCTCCACCGCGGCTATCACGGCCGGCCGCGATTCCTCGATACAATTGTATGAAGTTTTGAGTTTCTGAGTTCTGAGTCTTGCGTTCTGAACGCTGAATCCCGATTCCTGTTTCCTGAATCCCAATTCCCAATTCCCGATTCCTGATGACGTCTCCCTCACGGCCGCTCACGCCGGCCATGCAACAGTATCAGGAGGCCAAGCGCCAGTATCCCGACGCGCTCCTGCTCTTTCGCATGGGCGATTTCTACGAGCTGTTCTACGAGGACGCGCTCGTCGCGTCCCGAGCGCTCGATCTCACGCTCACGGCGCGCCAGAAGGACAGCGCCGGCGGCGGGATTCCGATGTGTGGTGTTCCCTATCATGCGATCGACGGCTACATGATGCGGCTCGTCAAGCTGGGGCACCGTGTGGCCATCTGCGACCAGGTCGAAGATCCCAAGCAGGCCAAGGGCATTGTCAAGCGAGAGGTTGTTCGTGTGGTCTCGCCTGGGACCTTTACCGATGCTGGCTACCTCGACGCACGAGAGCCGATCTTTCTGGCCGCGCTCGCGCCGCTCGCGATCGAGACGCGCGCCACCGAAGGACGGCGGCTCTTGGGCTTGGCCACGCTCGAGCCGTCGACCGGCGAGTTCACGGTCACCGAGCTCGAGGGCGATCGGGCCGTGGAGGCGCTCGGCGAAGAGCTGCGGCTGCTCAGGGCGCGGGAGTTGCTCGTGCCTGCTGGCAGCGACGTCGAGCGCTTGCTGGTCGATGTCGACCGGGACGGGCTTCGGATCACGGCGGTCGAGCCGTCGGCGTTCAATCTCGACACGGCGACCCGCGTGCTGCTCGATCAGCTTCAGGTGGCCGGGCTGCAAGGCTTCGGATTGGACGGCCACACGGCAGCGATTGCGGCCGCCGGTGCGCTCGTCCACTACCTCCGAGACACGCAAAAAGTCGACTTGGTACACGTGCGCGGCCTGAGTTGGCGTGAGAAGCGTGACGCGCTGATCGTGGACAACACGACGCTCAGCCATCTCGAGGTGGTGCGCGCAATCGATGGAAGTCGTGAAGGCTCACTGCTGCACGTGCTCGATGACACGACGACGGCCATGGGGGCACGGCGGCTCCGGGCCTGGCTGCTCCGGCCGCTCGTTGATGTGGCGCAGGTGCACGCGCGTCTCGACGCCGTCGAAGATCTTGCGTTTCGTGCCGTCGAGCGTGGCAAGCTGCGCGAGACGCTCGGTTCCGTGCACGACATGGAGCGCCTTGTCGCGCGCATCGCGCTTCGCACTGCCGGTCCGCGGGACCTGGTGGGCCTTCGGCAATCGTTGGCGGCCGTTCCACGTGTTCGGCGCATCATCGAAGCGCTGCAGTCACCGCTCATCTGCGAGCTCGCCCAAGGGCTCGACGAGCTCGCGGACGTCCGGGATCGGATCGCGCACACGCTCGTCGACGATCCACCGGCGTTGGCACGAGACGGAGGTCTCGTGCGGGATGGGGCGGATGGTGAGGTGGACGAGCTGCGGGGCATCAGTCGGTCGGGCAAGCAGGGCATTGCCGGCCTCGAAGCGGCCGAGCGGCAGCGGACCGGGATCCAGTCTCTCAAGGTGCGCTTCAACCGGGTCTTTGGGTATTACATCGAAGTCTCGAAGGCCAACCTTCACGCCGTGCCGCCCGACTATCAGCGCAAACAGACCATCGCGGGCGGCGAGCGCTTCATCACACCGGCACTCAAGGAGCAGGAGGAGCGGGTGCTGGGGGCCGACGAGCGGCTGCTCGTGCGTGAAGTCGAGATGTTCGACGCGTTGCGCCAGGCGGTCGCGTTGGAGGCGCCACGGATCCAGCGGACCGCCACCTCCCTGGCGGCGCTGGACGTGCTCGCCGCGTTCGCCGAAGTGGCCGCACGCCACAACTATACGAAACCGCAGGTGCACGATGGTGACGAGCTGGAGATCGTGGACGGCCGGCATCCGGTGGTTGAGCGCCTGTCGCGGGAGGCGTTCGTGCCAAACGACACACGGCTCGACAACACCGCGGCACAGCTCTCCATCCTCACCGGCCCGAACATGGGCGGCAAGTCCACGTATTTGCGCCAAGTCGCCCTCACCTGCTTGATGGCACAGGCGGGCTCCTTCGTTCCCGCTCGCCAAGCGAAGCTTTCCATTGTCGACCGCATCTACGCCCGCGTCGGCGCGTCGGACAACATCGCGCGCGGCCAGTCGACGTTCATGGCGGAGATGCAGGAGACGGCGAGCATTCTCAATACCGCGACCGCGCGAAGCCTCGTGGTGCTGGACGAGATTGGACGCGGGACCGCGACGTTCGACGGCTTGAGCATTGCCTGGGCGGTTGCAGAGTATCTGGCCACGAACGCGCGTGCGCGTCCCAAGACGCTCTTTGCGACGCATTATCACGAGCTCACGGATCTGGCGGACGCGCTCCCTTCGGTGGTGAACGCGCACTTCACGGTGCGGGAGTGGAAAGATCAGATCGTCTTTCTCCGCAAGGTCGTTCCGGGCCGATCCGATCGCAGCTACGGGATTCAGGTCGCCCGCCTCGCCGGCCTGCCTCGGCCGGTTATTGCGCGTGCGCGCGAGATTCTCAGCGGGCTGGAGCAGGACGAGCTCCAACGCGGCGGACGGCCGTCGCTCACCGGCATGCCACGCGGCCATGACGCGCGGCAGCAGCTCGGCCTCTTTCAGACGCTCGGCCCAGACGACAAGCTGGCAGAGCGACTCCGCTCGATTGAGATCGATCAGATGACCCCGCTCGAGGCGTTGGCGCTCCTCGCCGAGCTCAAGGCTGATTTGGAGTAGGCCCGACGTTGAGGTCGGGCGAGCGGCCTCAAAGCAGCGCCGACAACAGGTCCACGAGCGCCGACGGGTTGTCCGTGTTGAGCCAGTGCCCGCCCGGGACGTGATGAAGGTGCACGTGATCGCTGGCCTGCGTCGCAGCCGTCAGCCGCTCCACGGCGGGCGCTGACAGCGTCTCCGACTCTTCCGCCTTGACGATCTGTATGTCGTGACGACTGGAAGGCGATTCCAGAACGTGCCACAAATCAGCCGCATAGAAGTCCCGCAGCAGCGACTCGATGGCGTCGAAGTCCAGGCGCCACACGAGCTTTCCGTCGCGAGCCTCCAAATTGGTCGCCATCCAACCCGCCACGCCGCGGCTGCACCCGGATGCTTCCAGCGCCCCAATCGCCTCCTCACGCGACGCGAACGCCGGAGCCAATGAGCGAACGCGCCCGAGCATGTCCCACGCGTCGCCCGCCGGCGCGCGGACTTCCGGTGTCGAGTCGATCAGCCACACCTGTAACGGACGATCCTGCCACGCATCCGCGAGCGCCAGGGCCACCTTCCCACCCAGCGAGTGACCGAGCACGCCGTCAATCGTCAGCTCTTGCGCCTCGGTCAGCGCGACGAGGTCGGATGCTGCGGCGCGTATCGTATGCGGCGGCGTCATGGCGAGTGAATCCCCGTGGAGGCGCAGGTCGACCAGATGCAGCGCCCAATCGGGACGACGAGCCACCACCTGCTTGGCGACCGAGGACCAGTTGCGTCCTCGGCCGAACACGCCGTGGAGCACAAGCATGGTGTGCTCTTTCTTGGCACCGTTTTGGATCACCGTTGTTGCGAGCATCGTTCGGGCTACCCGCGTCTCAGAACCTTGACGGCGTGCAGAGGGCGTAAGCGATGCGCGGCAAGGCCGACAAAGCTCGTACCAACCGTTGCCCTACACGCCAAACCGGTCGGCATCCCAGGTCAGGCCGAGCTCCTCCGGAGGTGCCATATAGCCGACCAGCGCGGAGCTCGCGACGACAGCAGGGCTCGCGAGATAGCCTTCGCCGCCGACACCCATGCGATTGTGCCAGTTGCGATTGAACGACGTAATCGCGCGCTCACCGCGCGCCAGCGCGTCTGGACCTTGGCCAAAGCAAGGGCCGCACCAGGAGCGACGGATCTGACCGCCGACCGACCGAAAGACCTGGGCTACCGACTCGCCGCTCAGACGCGAGTCCGCTTGTTCGATCTGACGCGCGACACCCCCAGAGCCAGGAAAGATGAGCAGTGGCGCTGCCACACGCGTCGCGCCCGCCAGTCGTGCGGCGCGCACGACCAGCGCGGCCTGCAGGAGGTCCACATAGCTGCCATTGGTGCATGATCCAATGAGCGCCTTGCTGAACGTAATATGCTCGCGCGCGACGTCGGCGGCGAGAAACGCGTTGTCGGGGCTGAACGGCTTCGCAATCATCGGACGCACGTCGGTGAGATCGATCTCGTCCTCGAGCTCGTAGCGTGCATCGGCGCCGGGAACGAGTGGAGGGTATGGCAGCTCGGTGAGTCCCTGGTCGCGATACCAGCTCCACGTGATCGAGTCCGGCGCGAAGATCCCATTCCAGGCTTCTGCCTCCGCCATCATGTTCGCGATGGTGTTGCGGTAGGCGATTGGCAGCTGCGACTGCGTATCGACCAGCTCCACCGACATCCCTTGCGCCTGGGGCGTGCCCCAGCGCCGCAACAGCTCGAGCACGATGTCCTTGCCCCCGACCCACGGCTGCAGACTGCCCGTCAGACGCACGCGGCGCTGGCGCGGCAGCGTGACGTACACATAGCCAGTCGCCCAGCCGAAGCCGACCGTCGTCGATCCCACACCGATACCAACGGCGCCGTACGCTCCGTAGGCCCGGCTGTGCGAGTCGGCACCGGCAACGACCTGCCCCGGATAGATCAGCCCTTGTTCTGGAAAGTAGAAATGAAAGATGCCGTCGCCAGGCGTTGCGTAGTACGGCGGGCGAAGGCCGTGGCGCTCGGCGAACTCGAAGCCAATAGCCGTCTGCTTGGCGTCGGCTTCGCGTTCCGTGAAGACGAAATGATCGTTGGCGATCGCCGCCTGTCGTGGCGCGATCGTCGCTCCGCCCGTGATTTGGTTGAACGTGTGAATGGCAAACGGCGCCGTCCCATCGGAGGCAGGCAGCAGATCGGCGTACACGCGCAGCGTCGCGCCTGGCTCCACCTGGGCGTCCGTATCTACGCGGTGCGCCCAGATGATCTGGTCGGTCGTCGACATGTGACGCGCGCGCGTCTCGTCGGGCCACACGACGCGTGGCGTCGCCACGATGGAGCGGGCCAGCTCGCGCCGTCCGACCGCGAAGATGCCGCCGCCGCGGCGGATCATCTCCTCTTTTGGCGCCAGTGGGATGAGCTCGTATGCCCGGCCTTGTGTCTGGTTGACGACCCGGCGCGTGTCAGGATCGAATGCGAACATGTCGCCATCCTGCGCGTCGGTCACCGCGTCGGGACACTCTAGGACATGCAGCCCCAAGTTGAGCGCGTTTCGCCGGAAGATATCGCCGATCTGGCGGCCGCAGACAACCACGAGCTCGAGACCGACTTCCTCGGCAACGGCCTGCAATCCCGCCGGGCTCATCTCGCGTGACGAGCCAATGGCAAAGCGATCGCCCGCGATGAGAAACGTCTCGCCGCGATGCACCCGCCGCCTGAAGTCGGGCATCATGTAGCGAAAGGCGCCCGCCTTCCATCGCTCGTCGAGGGTGTCGAGGCTCTCGGAGACGCAGTCGGCTGCTGGAGTGATTTGATCGGTATCGATAGCGTCCCGCTTCAGGCCGGGGCGCGCGAGATCCCAGAAGATCAGCGCCCGGCCGCGGATCACACGCCCTCGGCGATCGGTGTCGGCACCTGGCACGGTCGGGACCGGCTCCGCCACGGCTCGGTCAACCCCGATCTGACCCGCGACGGTACCGGACAGCAGCCGCGCCGGCTGGATGCGATGCATGGCCGTTTACGCCATTCTAATCCCTCCCGACGCCGTCACACGTCCAGGACGATCTTGCCGATGTGCTCCCCTGCCTCCATCAGGCGGTGGGCCGCGGCCACCTCGCGAAGCGGGAACGCTCCATGGATCACCGGTCGAACGCGTCCGGCTGCGAGGAGCGGCCAGACATGTCTCAGCAGCGCCTTTGCAATCGCTCCCTTCTCGGCCACGGTCCGGCTTCTCAGCACCGATGCCGTGATTGTGAGCCGGCGCCGCATGATGTCGGCCAAATCGAGCGAGACCGTCGTACCGCGCAGAAACGCGATCTGCACCAGACGCCCCTCAACCGCCAAGAGCGCGATGTTCTTGGGAAAGTAGTCGCCGCCAACGATGTCGAGGATGACATCGATGCCGCGGCCCGCCGTTTCCGCGCGAAGGACCTCCAAGAAGTCTTCGTCGCGGTAGTTCACCGCGCGCGTTGCGCCCAGGCGGAGGCAGGCGTCGCACTTCGCGCTCGTCCCTGCCGTCGCGTACACCGTGGCGCCGAAGGCCGTTGCCGTCTGAATGGCTGTCGTTCCGATGCCGCTGGCGCCGCCGTGGACGAGTAACGTCTCGCCTTTTTCCAGACGACCTCGATCGAAGAGGTTCGTCCACACCGTGAAGAACGTTTCCGGGAGGACGGCGGCCTCACGCGCCGTAAGGCCTTCAGGAAGTGGCAGGCATTGCGGCTCCGGCGCCACCACGTATTCGGCGTAGCCACCGCCGGCAAGCAACGCGCACACCGACTCGCCCGCTACCCAGCGCGTCACACCGGAACCGCATTTGACTACCGTGCCGGCAACCTCGAGGCCGAGGATGTCGGAAGCCCCGGGCGGCGGCGGGTACTTGCCCTGTCGTTGCAGCACATCAGGCCGATTGACGCCGGCCGCTTGCACACGAATCAGGATCTCGGACGTTCCCGGCTCCGGGACGGGTCGCGTTTCGAGCTCTAAGACGTCAGGCCCTCCCGGCTGGCGGACGCCCACAACGGTCATCGACTCAGGGATCTCCATTGCCTCAGCCTAAATCAGGAATCAGGAATCGGGAATGAGGAATCGCCCTTCGACCCTTAGACTGCGCTCGCTGCGAGTCGACGGTTCGACTCCGCTCACCGTCGACTGGGAAACAGGTGAAAGCAAGGGCGGGCGTTATGATCCAGCGAATGTCATCGTCGTCGCTTCCTGAACCGATGGCGGATCGGGCCGTCGACGCTCCCCTATCTGATATCTGAGCGGCGCTCGAGCCGCCGCCGTTTTGTCGCCGAGCTTCGGCCGACGCTCCGTCTCGCCTGGCCGGTGGTTGCAGGTGAGATCGGCTGGATGGCCATGAGCGTCGTCGACACGCTGATGGTCAGCCCGCTCGGTCCTGCGGCCATTGGTGCCGTCGGAATTGGCAGCAACTCCTTCATGGCGGTGGCGATCTTTGGGATGGGGCTGCTGCTCGGACTCGACACCCTCGTCTCGCGCGCATTTGGCGCGCAACGCAAGGACGAGTGCCATCGTTGGCTCTTACACGGCGTCGTCCTGGGAGTTCTGGTGAGCGTGCCGCTGACGCTCGTCGTCTGGACGGTGCCGGAGCTGCTGGAGCGGATGGGGGTCCACCCGAGCGTGCTGCCGATGGCGACCACCTACCTCCGGATTCTCGACGTCGGGCTGCTGCCGCTCCTCATGTACGCCGCGTTCCGACGTTATCTGCAAGGGCTTTCCCTGACGCGACCGGTCGGTTTTGCTCTCGTGTCCGCGAACCTCATCAATGTGCTGGCGAATTGGTCGCTGATCTACGGCAACCTCGGCCTGCCCGCGATGGGCGTTGCAGGTTCCGCGTGGGCAACATTCCTGTCCCGCGTTTATATGGCCGCGGTGCTTGCCGTGGCGATCGTGCGAGCGGAGCGGGCGGATCCGAGCGGATTGTGGCAAACGCCGCGCCAGATCGACCCCGCTCGCCTGCAGCGGCTCGTCGCGCTTGGCCTACCCGCCGCCGTTCAGCTCGTCCTGGAGATCGGCGTCTTTGCCGCCATCACGGTGCTTGCCGGCCTGCTCACGCCCTCGTCTCTCGCGGCGCACCACATCGCCCTCAACTTGGCAGCGCTCGTCTTCATGGTGCCGCTTGGGATGGCGTCGGCTGCAGCCGTTCGCGTCGGCCAGGCGCTCGGACGGGGCGACCTGCTGAGCGCGGCGCATGGGGGGTGGGCAGCGATCGCATTGGTGGTGCTGTTCCTGCTCGTCAGCTCGGCGGTGTTCGCCAGCGTGCCCAGATTTCTGGTGTCGCTGTTCACGCGTGAGACGGCTGTCATTGCTGCGGGAGTCGTTTTGCTGCGCGTGTATGCGCTGTATCAGGTCTTTGATGGCATTCAGGTGACAGCGACTGGCGCGCTACGAGGCCTCGGAGACACGCGCACGCCGCTCGTCTACAACTTTGTCGCGCACTGGTGTCTTGGCCTGCCGGTCGGATATCTGCTCTGTTTCCATGCCGGCGCGGGTGTCGTGGGCCTCTGGATCGGGCTCGGTCTTGGCCTCACGGCCGTGGCCATCGTGCTGCTCATCGTCTGGCGTCACCAATTACGACGACACTCCACAAGTGGCGGCCCGTGATGTTATGGTACGTTCAAGCACCGGAAGTATACGGCGGGTCCGCCGAAGCGCGGCGCGCGGAGGCGGAAAGGCCGCGCGCGCTACGTGCAGAAGATGTGACGGGGCCAAGGTAACGTACCGAGCACGCTACGGCGGGTGGAGGAACACTCATGCCGGTCAACGACTCTCACTGCCACTTCTTTTCACCACGCTTCTTCGACGCGCTCGCCACCCTGAAAGGATGGGAAGAGCCGGAGCGTGGCCACCGCGTCACCGAGGCCGCGAGCTGGGAGCATCCGGATGGCGTCGATCTTCTGGCGGACCGCTGGGTTGCGGCGCTCGACGCGAACGGCGTGGGGCGGGCAATGCTGATTGCCAGCGTGCCGCACGACGAGAGCTCGGTTGCTGCGGCGCTTGCTCGCCACCCGACGCGCTTTGTCGGCGCGTGCATGGTGAACCCGCTCGTGCGCGGCGCGGAGATGACGGTCGCCAGCGCGTTCGCCAAGGGACTCCGCATGGTCTGCCTGTTTCCAGCCATGCACAAATACACGCTGACCGACCAATCGGTCGAGTGCCTGGCGGACATCCTCGCCGGTCGTCCGGGAAGCTGCCTGTTCGTGCATTGCGGCGTGCTGACACTGGGCATTCGCAAGCGGCTTGGCCTGCCGACCGTGTTCGAGGCACGCTACGGCAATCCACTCGAGCTGCAAGGACTGGCGGCGCGACATCCGACGCTCCCCATCATCGTGCCGCATTTTGGCGCTGGGTTCCTGCGTGAGCTGCTCATGGTGGCAGATGTCTGCCCGAACGTGCACGTCGACACCTCGAGCTCCAACTCTTGGACGAAGTACTGGCCCGGCTTGACGCTCAGCAACGTCTTTCGGCAGGCGCTTCTCGTCATGGGGCCGCGGCGCATCCTGTTCGGCACCGACTCTTCTTGGTTCCCGCGGGGCTGGCACCGAGCCGTGTACGACGCACAGGTTGCCGCGCTCGACGAGCTCGGTGTCGGCGAGCAAGATCGCGAGCTCATCTTTGCCGGGAACTTCGACCGGCTGTTCCAAGCAGGCGAGGTTGCCGATCCAGCGGCGACGGTTACCGAAACGTCTCTCCTTCGACGTTCATGATTGCGCCGTCGGCGCTGACGATCAGGATCTGCAGTCGGCGGCCATCATCGAGGAGCAGCTCTCGCGGTGTCAGCGGCGCGACCAGACGAGCGAGCGTTTCTGGATCCGCCATCAGGTGTCCCTCGATCACGTAATCGCCGGCGACGAGATCGTCCTCCTGCCGGCGCCAGTCGCGATAGACGGCAAGCGTATAGCCGGCGCGCGCCAGGAGGACGCCCCGCTCGCGAATCTCACCATCGCCGAAGAGTCGCTCGACCAAGCGCAACATTTTCCCGTCATCTTACCAACGCTGGCGTAAACAGAGAACCTTGTGCGCGCGTAGCGAAACCGACGTACAATCTTGGGGCCGTTTGGCGCTTTGCAGTGGTCGTTCGATGCCCCCCGGAGCTCCACTGACGAGAACGAGGTAGGGCCGCCGAGGCGGCCGTGTCCGCAGCGCCACGGGTGCTCGCTACCCGGCGCGGGAGGCTGACGCGCCCTACCATCGCTTCTGGAGGAGAATTGCCGTGGGCCTTGTGCGTTGGTTGCTGCCGATCGTGTGTGTGGGCGTGTTGGTGGCCGCGCCGACGGCAGCCCCGCCGCCTTACTATGCGATCCGTGACGCCCGCATCGTACCGGTCACCGGCTCGATCATCGAGCGGGGAACGATCGTGCTCAGTGACGGCCTGATCACCGCCGTGGGGGCGAGCGTGACGGTGCCGCCCGAGGCCGAGGTGATCGACGGCACCGGCCTAACGGTCTATCCGGGTCTCATCGACACGCTCACGACCATCGGGCTGCCCCGATCGCAGCGCGCACAGCCGTCGGCGGACGCGGAACGGTCGCCGAGCTCACCATCTGCGTCCAGTCAGCCGCGGCGCCCGGCGTCCCGCGGGCCAGAGGACCGGCCAGGATCGACGCCATGGGCGCTGGCGGCCGACAGCCTCCAGGCGGAGGACGAGCGCGTCGAAGAGTGGCGCTCCGCCGGGTTCACGGCGGCGGTCGTCGCGCCCAGTCGCGGCATCTTACCGGGGCAGGCGTCAGTCGTGAACCTCGCCGGCGAGCGGCCCGGCGACATGGTTGTTGCCCCATCGGTGGCGCTACCGATCTCGCTGGAGCCATTGGAGCGTGCTGCCGGCTTCCCCAGCTCCTTGATGGGCGTGTTGGCGTACGTGCGCCAGACATTTCTGGACGCGCGGCACGGGATGGCTGTCGAGGAAGCGTACGAGAAAACGCCACGCGGCCAGAAGCGTCCCGAGTACGATCGCACGGTCGAGGCCGTGTCCCAGGTGCTTGCGGAGCGACGGCCCATTCTCCTGCCAGCCACCAACCGCCCGCAGATCTTGCGCATGCTCGACTTTGCCCGCGAGCTCGAGTTGAACGCCGCCATCTATGGCGCGCAGGGCGCCTACGACGTGGCCGAGGCCGTGGCCGCGGGCAAGCTGCCCATGCTCGTCAGCCTCAAGTGGCCGGAGCAGGCGAAGGATGCCGATCCCGAAGAAGACGTGTCTCTGCGCGTGCTGCGATTTCGCGAGCGTGCGCCGTCGACGCCGGCGGCGTTGACGAAGGCCGGCGTGAAGTTCGCGTTCTACTCCGATGGGCTCGCGACGCCCAAGGAGGTGCTGAAGAACGTGCGGCGGGCCCTGGACGCTGGCCTCACCCGTGAGGCGGCGCTTCGCGCGTTCACGCAGGATGCAGCCGACATCTACGGCGTGGGCAACCGTCTCGGCAGCTTGGAGACCGGGAAGATTGCCAACGTGCTGGTGACGGAAGGTGAGCTGTTCGACGAGAAGACCAAAGTGGCCCTCGTGTTCGTGGACGGCCAGAAGTTCGAGCCGGTGGACCAGCCGGCCGAGCCGGACGAGAAGCCGACCACGAGCCTGGCGAGCGGCGACGCCGAAAGAGGGCGGCCATGACGCGAGAGAAGAGGTGTCGAGTCCTGATGGTCACGCTCATGGTGCTGGCGTGGAGCGCCGCCCAGCCGACGCGCGCACAGGACGCCGGCAATGATGTCGTCCTGATTCGCGACGCGACGATTCTTACAGCCAGCCA
This sequence comes from Luteitalea sp., assembly GCA_009377605.1. NCBI lineage: Bacteria > Pseudomonadati > Acidobacteriota > Vicinamibacteria > Vicinamibacterales > Vicinamibacteraceae > Luteitalea > Luteitalea sp. The sequence continues at coordinate 38,881 of WHTT01000018.1, read as the reverse complement.
CGGCCGGATCGATCGAGGGTCGATCCTGATTCGGGACGGTAAGATTGCGGCCGTCGGGGCCTCGGTCGACGCACCCGGCACGGCGACCGTCATCGACGCTTCTGGCCTGTTCGTGACGCCCGGCATCATCGACTGTCACTCGCACATGGCCGTCGAGGGAGGCGTCAACGAAGGCAGCATCTCCGTCTCCTCGATGGTCGGCACCGACGATGTCCTCGATTCGACCGACATCGACCTGTACCGTGCAGTTGCGGGCGGCGTGACGACGGCCAACATCCTGCACGGGAGCGCAAACGCGATTGGCGGCCGAAACGCCGTCATCAAGCTGCGTTGGGGGAAGGATGCCGACGACCTGCGCTTCGAAGGGGCGCTGCCCGGCATCAAGTTTGCGCTGGGGGAAAATCCAAAGCGCTCCAACTCCTCGGCTCGGCCTGGGACCGAACGGCGCTATCCAGCAACGCGCATGGGAGTGGTGGACGTCATCCGTCAGGCGTTCACCGAAGCCGTGGAGTACCGAGCCAAGTGGCGCCGCTACGAGGCGGGCGGTCGATCGGGCGTGCCGCCTGCTCGGGACCTCAGGCTCGAGACGCTCGTCGAAGTGCTCGAGGGCGAGCGGCTCGTGCACGCCCACGCATACCGCGCCGACGAGATCTTGCAATTACTCCGGGTGGCTGAGGAGCTCGGCTTCAAGATTGCGACGTTCCAACACGTGCTCGAGGGCTACAAGGTTGCCGATGAGATCGCCGAGCATGGCGCGGGGGCGTCTACCTTTTCGGACTGGTGGGCCTACAAGGTCGAGGCCTTCGATGCCATTCCGTACAACGCCGCACTGATGACCGAGCGGGGCGTCGTCGTCTCGATCAACTCCGACAGCGCCGAAGAGGTCCGCCATCTCAACCAGGAAGCCGCCAAGGCGATCAAGTACGGCGATCTATCGGAAGAGCAGGCGCTGCAGCTCGTGACGCTCAACCCGGCTCGTCAGCTTCGCATCGACGCGCGGGTCGGGTCGATAGACGAGGGGAAGGACGCGGACCTGGTCCTGTGGAAGAACCATCCTCTGAGCGTTTACGGGGTGGCGCAGAAGGTCTACATTGACGGACAGCTCTACTTCGACCGCGAGAAAGATCTCGCCCAGCGGACGGCCCGAGAGAAGGAAAAGCAGGAGCTCCTCGCCAAGGCACGGGCACGCGAGGACGCCGACAAGGAGAAAGCGGCGCCGAAGCGCCCAACGGTCGAGACCACTACCAGTCGTGTGCCGAAGGAGCAGCAACCATGAGCGCTCGGACGACGGCTCCATTGCTCGTCGCGATTGCAGCGACGGTCACAGTTGGCAGCGGGCAGGAGCCCGAGTCGCCTCCGACTCCCACCACGTACGCCATTCGGGACGCTCGCATCGTGTCCCTTGCGGGCTCACCCATCGAGCGAGGGACGGTCGTCATCCGCGACGGCCGCATTGCTGCGGTCGGCGCGGACGCTCCGATTCCATCCGGAGCCGAGGTGATCGAGGGCGACGGTCTGCACGTCTATCCGGGGCTGTTCGACGCTATTAGCGGGCTCGGGTTGACGGAGATTGGTGCGGTTGCGGCCACGAACGATTCCGAGGAGCTGGGCGACTTCAGCCCACAGCTCGTGGCGGCGCAGGCCGTCCATCCGGCGAGCGAGCACATTCCCGTGGCGCGGGCGAATGGCCTGACGCACGCTCTGAGCGTGCCGGGCATAGGCGATTCTCCACTGATTCCCGGTCAAGCCTCCGCCATTCATCTCGCTGGCTGGACGGTCGAGGAGATGCTGTTGAGCCGGAGCGTGGCGCTCGTCGTCAACTGGCCGACGTACCGCTCGACGAGCGGCGGACCGGGCGCGTTCTCTCGGCAACAGCGTTCGTTCGCCGAGGCGAAGAAGGAGCATGACAAGAAGGTTCGCGAGCTGGCCGAGTGGCTCGACCAGGCGCGGCACTATGCCACGGCGATCGAGAAAGGCAAGCAGGAGCGCGTGTCCCGCGATCTGAAGCTCGAGGCGCTCGTGCCTGTGACGCGCGGCGAGCTGCCGGTCGTCGTGAACGCCGATGGCGAGCGCGAGATCAAAGAGGCGATCGAGTTCTGTGACGAGCAGCGGCTCCGCATGATCCTCGCCGGTGGAGCCGAGGCGTACAAGCTCGCAGACCTCTTGGCGACGCACAAGGTGCCGGTCGTGCTCGGCCCCATCCAGAGCCTCCCGTCGTCGGAAGACGAGCCGTACGACATCCGCCACACGACTCCGGCAGTGCTCCACGACGCGGGCGTGCAGTTCGCGCTCGGCACCTTCAACGCGTCCGATTCACGGACGCTGCCGTACGAGATCGGCAATGCGGTGTCCTATGGCCTGGAGTGGGACACGGCGCTTGCAGCCGTTACCAGGACCCCTGCAGAGATCTTTGGCCTTGCGGACCAGGTGGGCACCCTCGAAGTCGGCAAGGTTGGTAATGTGATCGTTACAGACGGCGACCCGCTCGAGATCCAAACCACTGTGAAGTATTTGTTCATTAACGGCCGCCTCACGTCTCTCGAGAACCGGCATCTGCGCCTCTACGAACAGTACCGGGCACGACCGACCAAGTAGGTCCTTGGTCCTTGGTTCTTGGTTCTTGGTGCGCCTAGTACATTGCGGAGCGGCTGTACGCCAGAGCGCACCAAGAACCAAGAACCAAGGACCAAGAACCATTAAGATAGGGGCGAGGCTTGAATCCGAATGAGCAGCTCCAGTGTTTCTTTCAAGGCACCCGATGGCGTCGGCGGTACGCTCGAGTCTGCGCGAGAGCGTGAGGACACCCGCAACTCGTGGCTTCCAGTTTGCCGCATCCCTGGCACGATTCTGATCAAGGGCACGCTGAAGGCCGAGGAGGATCTCATCATTGAAGGCCGTTTCGACGGTGAGATCGACCTGCCTGAGCACTGCCTGACTATCCTTCACGATGGGCAGGTGCACGCAAAGGTCTTCGCTCGCGACGTGACCGTGCACGGCGCGTTGACCGGCCGCGTCACCGCTACCGAGATCGTGGACATCCGGGACACCGCCTCGGTCGTGGGTGCGGTAGCCGCCCAGCGCATTCTACTCAGCGAGAACGCCAGCGTCCGTGCGCGCCTCGTCACCCGCCGCCACATGGAGGCCGCTGCGCACGTGGCGCGGTATCGGCGGGAGAGAAGAGAGTGACGAGTGACGACAAGAGTGACGAGTGACGAGTGGGCCTCCTTGGGCTCGGGCTAACGGAGATCGCATCGGCGCTTCGCTTCGGCCGCAACGATAGCCATGGAGCTGCGAAGCGCCCGCTCGTCACTCGTCACTCGTCACTCGTCACTTTTTCTGTATGATGTTTCCATGAGAGCTGCGAGCCCACGAGCAGTGCACGGAACGAGCGCGACCGACGCCTGGAACATTAGTGAAGCCACGGAGCTCTACGAGGTGGAGCGCTGGGGCAAGGAGTACTTTCGCATCAGCGAGGAAGGGCACCTCCTCGTTTGCCCGACGCGCGACTCGCGGCGCGCGATCGATCTCAAACAGCTCGTCGATCGACTCCAGCTGCGCGGCATCAACTTGCCGATTCTCGTTCGATTTCGCGACATTCTCCGCCATCGGCTCCAGGAGATTCACGAGGCGTTCCAAAACGCCATCACCCAACACAACTACACCGGGCGTTACATGTGCGTGTATCCCATCAAGGTGAACCAGCAGCGGCAGGTCGTCGAAGAGGTGCTGGAGTTCGGCCGCCCCTACCAATTTGGCCTGGAGGCGGGCTCCAAGCCGGAGCTGTTGGCGGTGGCTGCGCTGGCGTCGAACGACACGCCCATCGTCTGCAACGGCTTCAAGGATGCCGAGTTCATCGAGATGGCGATGTTGGCGCAGAAGATAGGGCGCCGCGTGATTCCCATCGTAGAGAAGTACACGGAGCTCGGCCTGATTCTCGAGTACTCGGCACGCGTCGGCGTGCGGCCGACGATTGGCATGCGCGTAAAGCTGGCGTCGCGAGGGAGTGGCCGCTGGCACTCATCGGCCGGGTACCGATCGAAGTTCGGCCTCACGGTTGCCGAGATGCTCCGTGGGTTGGAGGAGCTGAAGGCGCGCGGCATGGCCGACTGTTTCAAGCTGCTCCATTTTCACCTCGGCAGCCAGATCCCGAATATTCGGATCATCAAGGGGGCGCTGGTCGAAGCGGCGCGCATCTACGCCGAGCTGGCCAAGGCGGGCGCCGGCCTCGAGTACCTCGACGTCGGCGGCGGGCTCGGCGTTGATTACGACGGCTCGCAGACGAACTTCGAGTCGAGCACCAACTACACCCTCGAGGAGTACGCAAACGACGTCGTCTACCACGTCCAGACCGTGTGCGATGAGGCGGAGGTGCCCCACCCCACCATTGTTTCTGAGAGTGGGCGGGCGGTGGTGGCGTACCACAGCGTGCTCGTCTTCAACGTGCTCGGCGTATCCGGCTTCGGTGAGGAGCGCATTCCGACCGAGCCGACCGATGACATGGAGCAGCCGCTCGTCGATCTCATCGAGGCCTACCACAACGTCACGGCGCGCAATGCGCTCGAGAGCTACCACGACGCGCAGCAGGCGCTCGATATGGCCTTGAACCTCTTTGCCGGCGGCTATCTATCGCTCGATCAGCGCTGCATGGCTGAAAATCTGTACTGGGCGATCTGTGTCAAGCTGCAAAAGCTCGTCCAGCAGATGGACGACGTGCCGGAAGATCTGCAGGGGTTGGATGACTACCTGTCGGATACCTACTTCGGCAACTTCTCGCTGTTCCAGTCGATCCCGGATAGCTGGGCAATCAAGCAGCTCTTCCCGATCATGCCGATCCACCGGCTCGATGAGCGTCCCAGAAAGCGTGGCGTGATTGGGGACATTACGTGCGACTCCGACGGCAAGATCGATCAGTTCATCGATCGCCGGGACGTCAAGCGGACGCTCCCGTTGCACGGCTTCAACGGCGAGCCCTACTATCTTGGTGTCTTCCTGGTCGGGGCCTACCAGGAAATTCTGGGCGACCTTCACAACCTCCTGGGTGACACGAACGCCGTGCACGTCAGCCTCAACGGCAATGACGAGGTCGTGCTGGACGATGTGATCAAGGGAGATACCGTGCGCGAGGTGCTCGACTACGTCGAGTTCAATGCGGACGCGCTGCTCGGAAAGTTACGCACCGACGTCGAGACCGCCGTGCGCGACGGCAAGCTCGATTACGAAGAGTCCGGCCGCCTGCTGAACTTCTACGAGGAAGGCCTCCGCGGGTATACCTATCTCGAAGAAGGCCGCTAATCCGTTTCTACCTGTCGCTGGAGCTTTGTTTCCGCTCCGCGCTCGGTGGTGGCGGCTCCATCGAAGCGGCGAAGTCGGTGGCCGCCTCTCGACGGGGCGGCGGCCCGCCCGTCGCAGCGGCCGATTTGTTGCGGCCATTCCCCTGCGGGCGTGACGGGCTCGATACTTTTTTGCGTGAGCCGCCACCCTGCTGATCGAAGAAGCGCCGACAGGCGCGATTGAACCGTGCGGTCAAGAGCCGGCCTTGCTCGCCTGGCGCGGGTCCGAGTGTCCGCCACATCGCCTGCGACGCGCGCACCGTGTCCAGCGCGGTGCGCCGGCGCGCCTGGTCATCCACGCGGCCGGCAATGGTGTTGGAGGCGAGCGCTTCCTTGAGCAGCGACGCCAGCGCCACCGTCGGTCGGTTCTCCAGCGATTGCATGCCCAACTGACTCAGCAGGCCCTCCACCTGCCCGCACAGCTCTCCCATCTGTCGTAGATTCTCATTCGGGTCGAGCGATGTATGGCGGAACATCGCCGGATGGAGGTCGATGAGCCGGCCATAAGGCACCGCAAAGCGGTCCTCCAGCACCGCATGGAGCCCGCTCGGAACGAGCGGCGCCGTGCGCCATCGCCGCCAGATGCTCTCGACGCGCTCTCGTACGTCTACGGGCGGAGGCCCTTCGGGATCGGCTCCGCCTGCATCGGGCCGAGCGGCTTCACTCGCCTGGGGCGACCCTGTGTCGTTTGCGGTGGGGTCGTTCGCGGTAGGGTCGTTCGCGGTGAGCACCTCGCCTTCGTGCGGCGCCGGTGTGGCGTCGTGCACCGCGGACGGCTCCGCTGCGGGCGCTGGCAGGAGCGCTTCGAGCTCGCTGATCAGTTGCTCCCGCGCGTCCTTGGCCGCCTCGATCTCGATCTGATGCCGGTTCTTGTAGCGATCGAAAAAGCGATCGCAGACTGTGCGGAATCGCTTCCACAGCGCCTCGGACTTCTGTCGCTTCACCGGGCCGACTGCTTTCCATTCGATCTGAAGGCGCTTGAGCGTTTCGAGCCCTTTGGCCCAGTCGGTCGTGTCGGCGATCGCTTCTGCCTGCTGGATCAGCGCTTCCTTCTTGGCTTGATTGGCGCTCCAGAGGGCCTTCCGTTGCGTCAGATCCTCTTTACGCCGTGTGAAGAACCGATCGCAGGCAGAGCGGAACCGCGCAGCGAGCTCGCGCGCCTGCTCGCCTCTGAGCGAGCCAATGGACTGCCACTGCAGCTGCAGCTGCTTGAGCTCTTCGGCGGTACGGAGCCAGTCGGTTGAGTCGGTGAGCGCCTCGGCCCGCTCGCAGAGCGTCTGCTTTTGATGAACGCGGTCCGCCTCTTCGACCGCGCGCTGCGCGAAGTACGCGTCGCAGCGCACTTGTGCTTGGTCCACGGCGGTGCGGAAGCGCTGCCACAGCACACTACCCTCTTCGCCGCGCGGCCCGCTGCTCACCTGCTTCCATTGCTGGCGCAGGTCGCGCAGCTTCGGCGCGACCTCCAGGACGTCCTCGACCTCCCGGAGCGCTTCGACTTGTTGGCAGATCTCCTCCTGGACCCCGGCGTTTGCCCAGCGCTTCCAGTCGTCCACTTCGCGGATCTCTTGCAATTTGGCAAAGAGCGTGGTCTGGACGGCGCGCAGCCGGCCCGCCATGTGGAGATGATCTTGGCGGCTCGGGAGGTTCCCGATGTCGTCGGCGGCCGTGCGGGCGTCGCGCCACGCCTGGTCCGCGTCCTTGAGCGTGAGGTCATGGCGCTCGACGAGGGCCTCGAGCCGCGAACAGAGCGCCGATAGTTGCTCGAGGCGTTGGCGGCGTTCCCGGGCCTGCGCTTCGCGGGCCTCCGCCGCGCGTGCCGCCAAGCGCCCTTCCGCCGCACGGAACCGCGCGACCAAGGAGGCCCCCAAGGAGGCCCCCAAGAAGGCTCCTGTGCCCGATTCCGCGACCAGCGTCTCGTCGGTGGATGCATCGGGGGAAGCAGCGTCCGTGACGGGGCCAGCTGTGACGGGGCCAGCTGTGATGGGGCCGCCTGTGACGGGGCCGCCTGTCACGGGGCGGCCCAGCGCGGTCCACCCCTTGAGCACGTCGGCCCATTGCGCGTGGGCATCGGCCAGGTCTGGGAGCTCGACGGTTGCTTCCGCCTTGGTCGCGAGCGCTTCGAGCGCGATCACCCGCTCGCGCTCGTCGCGCCAGCGCCGGTGCCGTGCTTCGGCGCTCTGCACCGCTCGCTCGAATCGTCCCGTCAGCTCCGGGTCGACCGTCGTGTGGTCCTGTGCCGACCACGCCTCGGCCGCTGCGGCGAGCGCCTCGGGGATGTCCTCCCCTTCCACGCCTTCGATGCGTTCGCATAGCGGTATCAGGACGGCCTCGTGCCTCGACCGAGCCTCCTCCCGAGCGCGCCGTTCGGATTCCAAGACTTCGAGGTGACGACGGGCACTCTGACGGGCGGCCTCGAAGCGAGCGGCTGGCTCAGGGGCCTGACGTACGGCGTCATCTTGCTCCGCCCAGAGGGCCTCCGCCTCATCGAGGCGATAGGCGACCAGACGGGGATCGGTGGCGGCGGAGGCGCCTTCGAGGCGCGCGCAAATCTCGTCGGCGTCTGGCATCGGTTCTTCGGGCAGCTCGGCGTTAGGGGTTGGCGCCTGAGCGCGGAGCAGCGCGCGGGCCCGCCGGGCGACAAGCTTGTTGCGCGCGCGTGCCGCCACCTGCTCGAGTTGCTCGGGATCCGTGACGCCCATCAGCGCGGCGAGCGCGACGTCTTTGTGCTCGCTCTTGGTGGCGACGGCAAGCCGCTCGCCGGAATCCTGAACCCGCTCGAGCGCCGCGAGCCGCACGGCGCGGTGCGCGGCGTGCCGCGCTGTCGATGCCAGAATCCGTTCCGAGCTCAGGCGGCCGACCGCCGACAGACCCAGGGCTTCGGATGTGGCCTGTTTCACGAGGATGGCGAGATCCCGCTCGTCGTCGATGGCCGCCAGCGCCGCTTCGGCGCGCGCCGGATCTTGCTCGTCCAGCGCGAGGTCGAGCAGGAGCGCACGCGCCTCGTCCCGAACCTCCTGGCTCGTGTCCGTCCGCGCGATCTCGGCCAGCAGGGCGGGGTCGTCGAGTCTGGCGGTTGCGCGACGCCGAATGGCGGCGTCTTCGTCCTCGCGGGCAATGGCCCGGAGCACGTCCTGCTCCTCATCGCCGAGCTCTTCGACGGCGCTGGCACGGACCGCGCGATCGGGATGCTTCCATCGCGGTTGACGGAACCGATCGAGTAGCGACATCACTCTCTACTCCGAGCAGTCGTGACAAGCTCGCCGCGCGGCCCACGGAGGCTACTCCGTCCGGCACGGTTTCGGTGCAGGCGGCGAGCGTGTAGTCTACAACGGGGACTATCTCCCTTTGTCAACTTTCGTGGGTATCGTGGTCCGGCCCCCGCCTCGCCCCGAATTAAGATTGGCTGGTATGGCCGATTCCGCCCCGTCACGACGTTTCGACCGCAGGATCGTGGAAGGGTCGCTCGCGCGCGCCGTCTGGCATCTGGCCTGGCCCAGCATGCTCCAAAACGTCATCGGGGGGCTCCAGGGCTTGGTCGACCACGCGATGATTGGGCATTTCGTCGGCTATACCGGCAATGCGGCCGTGGGCGTGAGCTGGCAAATCTTTCTCGTGGTGATCGTGTTCGTGAGCTCGCTCATGTCGGGCATGGCCGTGCTCGTGGCGCGCTTTGCCGGCGCCGGCGATGCGGAGAAAGTGGACCGGGTCGTCTACCAGGCGCTGCTGACCTCGCTCCTGCTCGTCTTCGGCATCCTGGCGCCGATCGGCTACGTCGCCTCGCCGTGGTTGCTCTCCTTCGTCAACGCCACGCCCGACGTCCAGCGCGAGGCACTGCCTTATCTGCGCATCATGCTCGGCTTGAGCATCGGCCTGGTGGTCTTCTTCATGATGGGAGGGGCGCTCCGCCCTGCGGGCGACGCGCGGACGCCCCTGCGGCTCGGCATCCTGATGACCGCGCTGAACGTGGTCCTGAACGTCATCTTGATCGCGGGTCTCGGGCCCATTCCGGCGATGGGCACGAAGGGCGCGGCGTTGGGCACCGTACTCGCCGCGGGTATCGTTGGCGCACTGTCCCTCTGGCTGCTCTTCTCCGGGCGGTTGCCGGTGCACTTCACGTGGCAGATGCAGTGGCGGCCCGACTTCGAGATCATACGGTCGCTCTTTCGGTTCGGTCTCCCGACCGGTTTTCAGGGCATCGCGATGAACGTAGGCGGCGTGCTGCTGCTGCATTACATTGGGTCGCTCGCTCACAGCGCCGAAGCACAAGCGGCGTATACGATCGGCTACGGCCAGCTCTTTGCGTTCATCACCTGGACATCGGTGGGCCTGATGGGGGCGACGGCGGCCGTCGTCGGTCAGAACCTCGGCGCCGGACGCCCGGAGCGCGCCACCGCTGCGGCGAGTGTGGCTGCGCGCCTCGGGCTCGGTGTCGCCGTGCTGGTGGGCAGCACCTTCGTGGTGGTACCGCACGCGCTGCTCGGGATCTTTGGCATGCAAGGGGCCGCGGTCATGTCGCTCGGCGTGCAGCTCCTGCGGTTCCTCGCCATCTCGGGACTCTTCGTCACCGTGGCGCTCGTCTACACGGGCGGCCTCCAAGGGAGTGGCGATACGCGGAGCCCCTTTTACATCTCGCTCGTGTCACAGATCGTCATTCCGCTCGGCCTCTGCGCGACGCTCGATGTCCTCAGGGGGCTGGAGCCGGTGGATATTTGGACCGCTATCGTGCTCGGTCACATCACCCGCTGCCTTCTCTCGGTGGTTCGGTTTCGGCAGGGCAAGTGGCGGCACATTGCTGTCGATATCTCGCCGGCGACGCCGTGAGCAGGGGTGACAAGGTGACAGAGTGATAGGGTGACAAGGCGAGGGGGTGGTCGGATGCTGGAGGTCCAGGTCGAGAAGCGTGGCGGGTCGGTCCAATGCGCTGGCGCACGTTCTGCGTCCGAGCTTGCTTATCACCTTGTCACCCCGTCACCCCGTCACCTTGTCACCTTGTCACCGTGTCACCGTGTCACCGTGTCACCTGCGCTGATCTGAGGGGTGTATGACGCTGGATCGTCCTACCCATGTCGTGGCGGTGTTTGGCGGCGCCTGCTCGGGATCCGTGGCCGCGGAGCACCTTTCGGAGCGCGGCGTCAGCGTGGTCGTCTACGAGCAGAATGCGCGGCCGTACGGCAAGATCGAGGACGGCCTTCCGCGGTGGCACCGCGCCCAGCGCCGCATGGAGTACCGCAAGATCGACAGCAGGCTGGAGCGCCCCGGCGTGCTCTTCGTCCCCTGCACCCGGCTTGGCACCGACATCGATTTCCTCGATGTGGTCTCGTGGGGCTGGAGCGCAGTGTTACTCGGGAACGGCGCGTGGCGGGATCGACCTCTCGACGTGCCTGAAGCGGAGCAGTACGTCGATCGTGGCCTCGTCTATCAAAATCCATTCGTGTACTGGTTCAATCACATGAACGAGGCGCGGTACGAAGGGCCCCGATACCATGTCGCGCCTGGGACAATCTGCGTAGGCGGAGGGCTCGCGTCGATCGACGTCATCAAGATCATTCAGCTCGAGCTCTATGGCCGCGCCCTGCGCGATCGCGGGATCGACGCGTCGATGTACGATCTCGAGCACCATGGCATCCCTGCCGTATGTCAGGAGCACGGCGTGGATCCCCGATCGCTCGGCGTCGAAGATGGCTGGCTGGTCTACCGCCGTCGCGTCGAGGACATGCCGCTGACGCCGGCGCCGCCAAAGGCGACGCCGGAACAACTGGAGAAGGTTGGAGCCGTCCGACGCCGAATCCTCCAGAAGGCGCAGGACAAATACCTCTTTCGCGTGCGTCCGCTCGCCTTGCCGCAATCGCTCATGGTCGAGGGCGGCCGGGTCGCCGGTTTGCGCCTGTGTGAGACGCGGCTGGACGGCAACCGCGTGGTGGCGTTGCCGGATCAGACGTTCGAGCTGCGGTCCGAGCTCATCGTCAGCTCGATTGGCAGCATCCCGGAGGCGATCCCCGGTGTTGTGACGAAAGGCAGCTACTACGACTATGCCGACTGGGACACCGGTCGGTACCGGTCAGTTCCAGGGGTGTTTGGTATTGGCAATGTCGTCACTGGGCGAGGCAACATCAAGGCATCGCAGGACCACGGCAAGCAGGTGGCACAGTATCTGGTCGAGCACTATCTGGGGACCAATGAGTCCGACGCACACGATATCGCGGAGCTCACGCAGGTGGCCGAGATGCGGGGTGCAACGGCAGCGCAGGCGGTCGCCGCGCACCTCGAGACGGTGGCCCCGCTTGCGCCCAGCAAAGCCAGTGAGTTGTTGGCTCGCGCCGTGGCCCGCCAGCGCGAGGTTCGTTACAACGGCAGTTACAGGGAATGGATCGACGCCGTCCCCCCCGCAGATCTGGAATAACCGTTGCACCCTTTCCGAGACGGCATTGCGACGTCTCTAGGGGATCAGCCGTAGCGCAGGCCTTTAGGCCTGCCCACAGTCCTTGGCAGGGCTAAAAGCCCTGCGCTACGACAGCTTCTCGAATCTGTGTCTATGGCAAGACGAAGAGCACAATCAGACGTTTCATTGTTCGACCTTCCCGAAAGCGATGGACGCGGTGGTCCTCCCCCGCCTCCGCCACCCGGCGGCGGTGCGGACGGTGAGCAGCCGGTCGCGCTGCACGAGGCGGCGCAGTCGCGGTATCTGAACTATGCGCTGTCTGTGATCACGGCGCGGGCACTACCGGACGTGCGCGACGGCCTCAAGCCTGTGCAGCGCCGCATCCTCTACACGATGTGGCAGCAGAACCTGACTGCCGACGCGAAATATCGCAAGTGCGCCAAGGTCGTCGGCGATGTGATGGGGAACTATCATCCGCACGGTGACGTGGCCATCTACGACACGCTCGTGCGCCTCGCTCAGCCTTTCTCGATGCGGTATCCGGTCGTCGATGGATCCGGCAACTTTGGATCGCTCGACGGCGATCGCGCCGCTGCGATGCGCTATACGGAGTGCCGCCTCGCAAGGCTGTCAGACGAGCTGCTGACGGAGCTCGAGCAAGACACCGTTCCGTTCCGGCCGAGCTATGACGGCACGCGCACCGAGCCGGTCGTCTTGCCCTCGCGCGTTCCGAACCTGCTGGTGAACGGCGCGATGGGGATTGCGGTCGGCATGGCCACCAACGTGCCGCCGCATCACTTGGGTGAAGTGTCCACTGCGCTGCTCAAGCTGATCGACAATCCAGATCTCACCAGTGTGCAGTTGTGTCGGTACGTCAAGGGCCCGGACTTCCCCACCGGCGGCCAGATTCTCAACACGCCGGACGAGCTAAAGGAGATCTACCGCACTGGTAGTGGCGCCATCCGTCTTCGCGGAACGTGGCAGGTTGCCGATGCCACGCGCACGAGCAAGATCGTCCACATCACGGCAATCCCTTACAACATCGACAAGTCCGAGCTCGTGTCTCGCATTGCCGATGTCGTCGTCTCGCGCAAGCTGCCACCACTCCTCGACGTTCGCGACGTGTCGACCGACGATGTGCGGATCGAGCTGGAGCTGAAGCGGGATGTGGACGAAAAGATGGTGCTGGCGTATCTCTTTCGGCACACGCCGCTGCAGGTCACTATCCCGGTCAACCTGACCTGTCTGGTGCCGACCGAGACCGACGACGTCGGCCGGCCAGAGCGCCTCGAGCTCAAGGCAGCGCTCTGGTACTTCCTGCACTTTCGCTTCGACGTCGTCACGCGACGGCTGGAGCATGAGCTGCAGGCGCTCGCCAGGCGCATCCACATCCTGGAGGGCTTCGAGAAGGTCTTCGACGCGCTGGACGAGATTATCCGCATTATTCGTCGATCGGACGGCAAGGCTGATGCGGCGCAGAAGATCATGAAGCAGTTCGACCTCGACGCCGATCAGACGGATGCAATTCTCGAGCTCAAGATCTATCGTCTGGCTCGGCTCGAGATCCTGATTGTCCGGAAGGAGCTCGAGGAAAAGCGCAAGCGGCAGCGCCAGATCCAAGGGCTGTTGAAGAGCGAGGACCGCCGCTGGCAGATCGTGCGCGAGGAGATCGAGGAGATTCAAAAGACCTACAGCCCCAAAACTGACACGCGGCGCACGATCATCCAAGGTGTCGCCGAAGAAACGGACTACCGCCCGGATGACTTCATCGTCGAAGAGGACAACGTCGTCATTGTCTCGCGAGACGGGTGGGTGAAGCGCCAGAAGGAAGTGAAAGATCTGTCGACAACGCGGCTGAGGGAAGGTGATGAAGTCTTGGCGGCGGTCGCCGGCAGCACGCGGGCGACCGTGGCGTTCTTTACCAACTTCGGCGTAGCGTACACTTGTCGGCTCGTCGACGTTCCTGCCTCCAGCGGTTACGGAGAGCCGATCCAAAAGTTCTTCAAGTTGAAGGATGGCGAGCGGGTCGTGTCGGTGCGGAGCCTCGACCCGCGCGCCACGCCCGGCCTCAAGCCTGCAACCGAGGGCGCTGTCCCGCCGAGCCAGGTGGTTGCTGTCACCACTGACGGCTACAGTCTGCGCTTCAGCCTCGAGTCGTTCATCGAGCCGAGCACGCGCGCCGGCCGCCGGTTTGCGCGTCCGGCGGCTGGCGCCGAGGTCGTGGGCGTGTCCGTGGTGGACGGACGCGAGACGATTGTCGCCGCCACGCGGGAAGCGCGTGCCGTCCTGTGCCGTGTCGAGGAGGTGAACTACCTGGGCGGTCCAGGCCGTGGCGTCATCCTCATCAAGATCGATCCCACCCGCGATCGCGTGCTGGGATTCATGGCGGCGCGCCGAGACCAGGACGGCTTGACCGTGGAAACGAGCCGCGGCGCGCAGCAGACCATCAGTCCCGCGAAGTACGACGTCACCGGGCGCGGCGGGAAGGGCCGCGAGCTCCTCCAGCGCGGTCAGTTCGTCCGGGTGATATCGCCACCACCCGCGATCCCCACCTTGGAGTAGATCGGCACGCGAAAAAAGGAACCGGGTACCTTTTCGCGACCGAAAAGATACCCGGTTCCTTTTCGTGACCCAACCTCAATGCGTGAAGAGGAATAAATGATGCGTAAGGCGTCGTGAAGAGCTTGCACGGTGTCCATGGTCACGTGCATAGCGTGCGCGAGATCGTGCCGTATAGCGGGATAGTGGCGTTTCTTATTGCCAGGCGTACACCGGTTCATGCATAATTTGCAAAATCCTCGCGACAGCAGGATAACCACAGCTGTCGCGCCACCGACTCCACACGACAGAAGGGGCACCAACGATATGGGTTCTGCGGCGGCACGGGACGCTATTACTGCGATTCGGAAGTGGTCGATGAACGAGGGGCGCCATCTCACGCGCCCCACCCAACGGGCAACCGAGCTGTTCGGCTCTCTGGCCTTTGGCGACGATCTCCAGAAGGCCAGGCTGCCGAAACCCGTGTATCAGGCGCTGCAGCGGACGCTTCAACTCGGCCAGCCCCTCGATCTCTCGGTCGCGGACGCGATTGCGAGTGCCCTGAAGGACTGGGCCGTCGAGCAGGGGGCCACGCACTACACGCACTGGTTCCAGCCGCTGACGGGCGTTACCGCGGAGAAGCACGATGCCTTTCTTCAGCCTGACTCGAACGGACGCGCCATGGCGGAGTTCAGCGGCAAAGAGCTGATCAAGGGCGAGCCTGACGCCTCGAGCTTTCCTTCCGGCGGCATGCGGTCAACCTTCGAGGCGCGCGGCTATACCGCGTGGGATCCAACGAGCCCACCCTGGCTGCTCGTGACCGCCAACGGCACCACGCTGGTCATCCCGACCGCGTTCGTGAGCTGGACCGGTGAGGCGCTGGACAAGAAGACGCCGCTCCTGCGCTCGATGGAGGCGCTCTCGGCGCAAGCGGTGCGCATTCTCAAGTTGTTCGGCTCGCAGGCGACGCGCGTGGTCACCACGTGCGGGCCGGAGCAGGAATACTTCCTGATCGACCGCTACTTCTACTTCGCGCGCCCGGATCTCATCAACGCCAATCGGACGCTCTTCGGAGCACGGCCGCCCAAAGGGCAGGAGCTGGAGGATCAATACTTCGGCTCCATTCCGGAGCGGGTCCTTGCGTTCATGCAAGAAGTGGAGACCGAGCTCTACAAGTGTGGGGTTCCGGTCAAGACGCGTCACAACGAAGTGGCGCCGAGCCAGTACGAGGTCGCGCCGGTCTTCGAGAACGCCAACGTCGCCACCGATCATCAGATGATGACGATGGAGTTCATGAAGCGGATCGCGCCGCGATATGGCCTGGCATGCCTGTTGAGCGAGAAGCCCTTTGCGGGCATCAACGGCTCCGGCAAGCACTTGAACTGGAGCATGGTCGACAGTCTCGGGAACAATCTGCTCAATCCCGGGGACACCCCGCACGACAACATTCAGTTTCTCGTCTTCTGTGCGGCCGTGCTGCAGGCCGTGCACACGTGGCAAGGCATGCTACGCGCCAGCGTCGCTGGGGCCGGTAACGACCATCGGCTCGGTGCGCAAGAAGCACCGCCGGCCATCATCTCCGTGTTCCTCGGCGACATGCTGACGGACATCTTCACGCAGATCGAGAAAGGTAGCGCGCGGAGCACCAAGCACGGCGGCATCCTCGATACCGGCGTCCCCGTGCTGCCCAAGTTGCTCCGTGACGCGGGCGACCGGAACCGGACGAGTCCGTTTGCCTTCACCGGCAACAAGTTCGAGTTCCGCGCCGTATCCGGCGGTCAGAGCATTGCGCTGCCGAACATTGTCCTGAACGTCGCAGTGGCGGAATCGTTGGACTACGCGGCCACGGAGCTCGAGAAGGCCGTGGCGTCGGGCGAGACGCTGGAGACGGCCGTCGGCAAGCTCCTGCGGAAGGTCATCAAGCAGCACAAGGCGATTATCTTCAACGGCAACAACTACGCGCCGGAGTGGGAGAAAGAAGCTGCGCGTCGGAAGCTCTTGAACCTGCGGACGACGGTGGACGCATTGCCCGAGATCACCAAGCCGGAGACGGTCGCCACGTTCGAGAAGTACAAGGTGCTCAACGAGCGTGAGCTGCATGCCCGCCATGAGGTGATGCTGGAGACGTACGTCAAGACTCTCAATGTCGAGGGTCAGCTCATGGTCTTGATGGCGAACCGGTACGTCCTTCCTGCCGCGCTCACCTATCAGCGGCAGGTGGCCGAGAGCGTGGCGGCGGTGAAGGCGGCGGGCGGGACGAGCAAAGAGGCGAAGAAGCTCCTGGGCGATCTGACCAAGCTCGTCGACACGCTCAAACAGCGGACCGACGCACTGGCGGCGCTGCTCGACAGCAACAGTCACGCAACGACCGAAAAGCACGCGCGCTACATGCGGAGCAAGGTGATTCCCGCAATGAGCGCCCTGCGTGAGTCCGGCGATCGGCTCGAGCTGATCGTGCCGTCGGAGCTCTGGCCGCTGCCCACCTATCGCGAGATGCTGTTCATCAAATAGGAGGGAGGGCCGCCTCGCCGAGGCGGCCCTCCCTTACCGAGGTGTCCGGACGGCGCGTTCGGCGAACGCGCCCTACCTCGGGCCAGCGACCACAGATCGCAAACCTGCTACTATTGAGACGGCTGCCGTCCCAGCGGCGGTTCGAGTCGCTCCCGCCGCACCTTCGCCGACTCGCATTCGAGTTGCAGTTTCGGGGCAGAATCGCACGGTATCGATGGCCAGCACGAGCGCCTACACAGCCAAGGACATCACAGTTCTCGAAGGCTTGGAGCCGGTCCGCAAGCGCCCCGGTATGTACATCAGCGGCGTTGGCCCGGCCGGGTTGCACCACCTGGTGTGGGAGGTGCTCGACAACGCGATAGACGAGGCGATGAACGGCCATGCCTCGAGCATCGTGGTCGCCTTGCACGAGGATGGCTCGACGCTGACGATTAGTGACGATGGCCGCGGCATTCCCGTGGACCCGCACCCGAAGACCAAGAAGAGCGCGCTCGAGGTCATTTTCACGACGCTGCATGCTGGCGGTAAGTTCGAGCACGGTACCTACAAGACGGCGGGCGGTCTGCACGGTGTGGGTGCCAGCGTCGTGAACGCGCTGTCGAAGGAGCTGGTAGCCAGTGTCAAACGTGATGGCACGCTCTGGGAGCAGCGCTTCAAACAGGGCAAGCCGGTTGGGCCGCTGAAGAAGGCCGGAGCGGCGCGCGGCACCGGTACCACGGTGACGTTTCACCCAGACCCAATCATCTTTCCCAAGGTCGAGTTCGACGCCGACACGATCCTGTACCGGCTGGAGGTGGCCAGCTACCTGCACCGCGGCCTCAAGCTGACCTTCGAGAACCGGGGCACCGGCCACAAACGGGTGTTCGCGCACGAGCAGGGACTCGTCGACTACCTTCAGAAGATTCTGTCGGAGCGCAATGTCACACGCATCCATGAGGCACCGTTCGTGGTTGCCCGCGACAACGGTCTTCGGCTGGATCTCGTGCTGCAGTGGAGCGAGTCCACCGACGAGGAGCTGCGCAGCTACGTGAACGGTATCCCGACCGGATCGGGAGGCACGCACGAGAACGGTCTGCGGGCGGCTATCGGCAAAGCGGTACGCAATTTCATCGAGACGCATAGCCTCTGGCCCAAAGGCGTCACGATCCAGGCTGAGGACATTCGCGAGGGGCTGGTCGGCGTTCTGAGTGTCTTCATCCCCGATCCGCAGTTTCAGGGGCAAACCAAGGATCGACTGAACAACCCCGAGGTGCTCTCGGCCGTCGACTCGCTCGTTCGCCCGGCGCTCGAGCATTGGCTCAATCACAACCTGTCGGTGGCGGAAGCGATCGTCGCACGCATCATTCTGGCGGCGCGGGCGCGCGAGGCAAGCCGCGCGGCGCAGCAGGAAGTCACGCGCAAGAGCGCCACCTCGGGCCGGCTCACGCTGCCAGGAAAGCTCAGTGACTGCACCACCACCAATCGCGAGCAGAGCGAGCTGTTCATCGTCGAAGGCGACTCGGCCGGCGGGTCCGCCAAGCAGGGCCGCGATCGTGCGCGCCAGGCGATCTTGCCGCTGCGCGGTAAGGTGCTCAATACGGAGAGCGCGTCGCTCGCGAAGGTGCTCGAGAACAAGGAGCTCGCAGATCTCGTCACCGCGCTCGGCTGTGGGCTCGGGAAGTCGTTCGATCTCACTAAGCTTCGCTACAACCGCATCATCATCCTCGCGGATGCCGATTCGGACGGTCACCACATCTCGACGTTGCTCCTCACGTTCATTTATCGCCACTTGCCGGAGCTGATTCGCCGCGGCAAGGTGTTTCTCGCGCAGCCGCCGCTCTACCGCATCGATGCCGGCAAGGAGACCTACTGGGCGTTGGACGAGGCTCAAAAGGCGCAGCTCCTCGCCCAGCATGGGAATGGCCGGGGCAAGGTGGAGATCACGCGTTTCAAGGGACTCGGCGAGATGATGCCCAAGGTGCTCTGGGAAACGACGCTCAACCCGAAGAGCCGCCGCCTGCTGCGCGTGGAGATTGCCGACGAAATCCTCACCGACCGCGTTATCAACGAGCTCATGGGCCGCGATGCCTCGGCGCGATTCCGCTTCATCATGGAGCGCGCCGAAGAAGCCCAAGAGCTGGACGTTTAGAGCCTCCGCATGTCCGCCGTGCGGAACGGCTATCCCCTACCCCGCCTGCCACTCCATCACTGGGTTGAGCCCACCGACGAGTAGGATTCCAGGGAGACGTTTGGCGTACAATACAGAATTTGCGTGGGTTCGATTATGAGCGGATGGCAGGACTTCCAGGGATTGAACGCCGGGTATGTCGCCGAGCTCTACGAGCGCTTTCGCCGCGACCCCGAGTCGGTCGATCCTGATGCGCGCGAATTCTTTCAGACCTGGGCGCCGCCGTCGGATCTGACGGTTGCCCCTGCCGTCGGGATGGCCAGTGCCGCGCCAGTCGAAAGCATGAGCGCGGTCGTCGGCCTGGTCAACTTGACGGAGTGCATCCGTCGGTATGGTCACCTCGCCGCCCAGCTCGACCCCCTCGGTACGCGGCCAGTCGGAGATCCGTCGCTGGCCCCTGAAGCCCATGGTGTCACCGAGGAGACGTTGCGGCGACTACCCGCGACGCTCGTCGGCGGGCCGTTGGCGGAGGGCAAGACGACTGCCGCGGAAGCCATCGCGGCACTGCGGCGCGTGTACTGCTCGACGACAGGCTACGACTATGCGCACGTCTTCGTGCCAGAGGAGCGCGAATGGCTCCGCATGGCGGCCGAGACTGGACGCTTCAGTCCGCCGCATGCCGCAATCGACGAAGAGCATCTGCTCGACCGCCTGACCGAGGTCGAGGTATTCGAGCGCTACTTACATCGGACGTTCCCCGGCAAGACGCGCTTCTCGATCGAAGGGCTCGACGTCCTCATCCCGATGCTCGACGAGGTCGTGACAGGCGCAGCACGCAACGGGCTGTCGCACGTGCTCATCGGCATGGCTCACCGCGGCCGTCTGAACGTCCTGGCCCACATCCTGCGCAAGCCGTACGCGCAGATCCTGGCCGAGTTCAAGGAGCCGGTTCAGCGACGCGACGGCTTTCGAATCGACCTCGGGTGGACCGGCGACGTCAAATACCACGCCGGAGCGGCAAGCCGGGTCGAAGGCGGCCTGACTGTGTCGATGGCACCCAACCCGAGCCATCTCGAGTTTGTTGACGCGGTCGCCTCCGGGATGGCGCGCGCGGCAGGCACGCTCGTCGATCGGCCTGGTGCGCCGCGGTTCGACCCGGCGCGCACATTGCCGCTGCTCATCCACGGTGACGCCGCTTTCCCCGGTCAGGGCATCGTTGCCGAGACACTGAATCTCTCGCGTCTCCGCGGCTACACCGTTGGCGGGACGATCCACCTGATCGTCAACAACCAACTCGGCTTCACGGCCACACCGGAACAGTCGTACAGCACGTCGTACGCAAGCGGTCTCGCGCGCGGCTTCAAGATTCCCATCGTGCACGTGAACGCGGACGACCCGGTCGCGTGCCTCGCGGCGGCGCGCCTGGCCTGGGCATACCTGGAGCGCTTCAAGCGCGACTTCCTGATCGATTTGGTGGGTTACCGGCGGTACGGACACAACGAAGGCGACGAGCCGTCGTTCACACAGCCACTCATGTATCAGAAGGTCGCCGCGCATCCGACGGTCCGCGAGGCCTGGGCGAAACGGGTCGTGGACCACGGCGCAGCGCCGGAGCTGCCGGACGAGCTGATCAAGCAGCGCTTGCGACACCTCGAGCAGGTGCTCGAGTCGCTACGGCCCGAAGACTACCGGCCGGTCCTGCCGGAGCCGCCGCCCCCCGGCGCCGCGCGGCGAGTGAAGACCGCCGTCAGCATCGACCGGCTGCGCGCGCTGAACGAGGCCCTACTCGAGCGGCCGCCGGGGTTCACCCAGCACCGCAAGCTGGATCGTGGCCGCGATCGCCGTCGGGGTGTTTTCAAGGCAACCAACGAGCGCAGCGTCGATTGGGCCACGGCCGAGGAGCTGGCCTTCGCGTCGATCCTGGAGGATGGCATCGCCATCCGCCTGACGGGTGAGGACGTGGAGCGTGGCACGTTCAGCCATCGGCACGCGGTCTTCCATGACGTGCAAACGGGCGCGCGCCACATACCGCTGCAATCCATCCCGCAAGCCAAGGTTGCATTCGAGATCCACAACAGCCCGCTCACCGAGAACGCCACGGTGGCCTTCGAGTACGGGTACAGCATTCAGGAGCCGGGCCGACTCGTTCTCTGGGAGGCGCAGTATGGTGATTTCATCAACGGCGCGCAGGTGATCATCGACGAGTTCATCACGTCGGCTCGCGCCAAGTGGGGGCAGAGCCCCTCGCTCGTCTTGCTACTGCCGCATGGCTACGAAGGTCAAGGCCCGGATCACTCGAGCGCGCGGCCCGAGCGCTTCCTGCAAGTCGCGGCAGACATCAATCTCCGCCTTGCCAACTGCACTACCGCAGCGCAGTACTTTCACCTGCTCCGGCGGCAAGCGCTCCTGCTTCGCTCCGATCCGCTTCCGCTCATCGTCTTGACGCCGAAGAGCTTGTTGCGGCATCCGCTGGTGGCTTCTGCACCGCGGGAGCTCGCAGAAGGCCACTGGCAGCCCGTGATCGATGACGCGGACGCGGCGTCACGGGCAGACGAGGTGCGGCGCGTCCTCTTTTGCTCCGGCAAGGTGTTCGTGGATCTGATCGGCGCTGAAGAGCGGTCGAAGGAGCCGCGCGTGGCCATCTGCCGCCTCGAGCAGCTCTACCCGTTTCCCGATGCGGAGGTGTCTGCTGTGCTCGAACGTTATCGGCACGCAGACGAAGTGGTGTGGCTCCAGGAGGAGCCACAGAATATGGGCGCCTGGGACTTCGTGCGGCCCTGCTTCGAAGCGCTGGCCGCTTCGCGCCTGCGGGTCCGGTACATCGGGCGGCCGCGGTGCGCCAGCACGGCAGAGGGGTCCCACGCCTGGCACGAGGTCAATCAGCGGTTCCTCGTCGTTCAGGCGCTCGAGCACGAAGCCCCGGGGGCAGCGCCGGCCGGGCGCGAGGTCCGCCAGAAGGTGACGGCCAAGTAGAAGCTGAAAAAGGCATTGTCGCGAAGAAGGAGTGGATGTGTCGGCAAGTATCGTGGTTCCACAGCTCGGTGAGTCGGTCGTGGAGGCGCGCGTCGCGCGCTGGTTGAAGGCGGAAGGTGACGCGGTGAGCGTTGGAGAACCGGTCGTGGAGTTGGAGACCGAGAAGATTGACGTCGAGGTGGGCGCCGAGCGCTCCGGCGTCCTGGCAAAGATCGTCCGCCAGGCGGGCGAGGATGTGAAGGTTGGGGAACAGCTCGGCACCATCGAGGAATCTCAGGAAGCAGGAGTCGGGAAACCGGAAACAGGAAGCGGGAAACAGGAAACGGGCTTGCCTCGCCGTAGCTCGCCGGAGGCGAGCGAAGGCGGGCGAACCACGCCAACCGCCAAGCGCGTGGCGGCGGCGCACGCGGTGGACGTCGCCACCGTGCCACCCAGCGGCGAAGCGGGCCGCGTGATGCGGCGCGATGTCGAGTCGTTCGTCGATCGCGCTCGACGAACAGCGGAGCCGGCCGAGACGACGGCGTCTGGCGCTGCCCCCGCTCGCCCGGTAGCCGTTCCGCGCCCGACCGCTGCTCCTCCTGCCGCGGCGCCCCGGCGTGTCGCGCCCGGTGAGCGAGGCGAGGAGCGCTCGCGCATGTCCAAGCGGCGTCTAACGATTGCCCGCAACCTCGTGACGGCGCAACAGACCGCGGCGATGCTCACGACCTTCAACGAGGTCGACATGAGCGCGATCATCGAGCTGCGAAAGCGGCGCAAAGAAGCCTTCCAGAAGCAGTACGGCGTGAGCCTCGGGATCACCTCTTTCTTCGTGAAGGCGGCGATCGGCGCACTCAGGGCATTCCCTCGCCTCAACGGGGAGATTCAAGGTGAGGAGATCGTCCTCAAGCACTACTACGACATCGGTGTGGCGGTTGGCGCCGAGGGGGGCCTCGTCGTGCCAGTGCTGCACAATGCCGAGCTGATGACTTTCGTCGATATGGAGCGCGCGGTCCAAGACTTCGCAACACGCTCCAGGGAGGGCCAGCTCACCCTCGAGGATCTGCGCGGCGGCACGTTCACCATTACCAACGGGGGCGTCTTTGGGTCGCTGCTGAGCACGCCTATCCTCAACCCGCCGCAAGTCGGTATCCTCGGGCTACACAAGATGGAAGAGCGTCCGATTGCTGTGAGTGGTCAGGTCGTCGTGAAGTCAATGATGTACGTGGCGCTCACCTATGATCACCGGATGGTCGACGGACGCGAGGCGGTCCAGTTCCTCGTAAAGATCAAAGAGTTCATCGAGGATCCCGGTCAGTTGCTGCTCGAGAGCTAGGACACTAGCTTCACCGTATAGTAATGACGCATGAGCTCTGTCGCCATTATCACTGGAGCAGCACGTGGCATCGGGCTGGCCATCGCTGAGCGGCTCGGGCGCGACGGTTACCGCGTGGTTCTCGCCGACCTCGACGCGGCCGCAGCAGCCGAAGCCGCGGCCCGCCTCTCTGACGCCGGTTACCCTGCCATCTCGATCGAAACCGACGTCGCTCGTCGCACGAGCGTCGAGACGCTGGTGCGCACGACACTGGATCGCCACGGCCAGATCGACGTGCTCGTCAACAATGCCGGCATTGCCGGCCGCGCCGCCCCCATCGCGGACGTCACGGACGAGGACTGGGAGAGGATGATGGCCGTCGACCTCACGAGCGTGTTTCTCTGTTGCCGAGCGGTGATTCCCCACATGCTGGAGCGGCGCCGCGGCGCGATTATCAACGTTGCCTCCATCGCCGGCAAAGAAGGTAACCCGAACATGGTGCCGTACTCGGCGGCCAAGGCTGGCGTGATCGGGCTGACCAAGGCGCTGGCGAAAGAGGTGGCCGCCACGGGGGTGCGCGTCAATGCCGTCGCACCTGCCGTGATCGAGACCGGCATTCTCGACACGTTGACCGCTACGCAGGTCGAGTACATGACGAGCCGCATTCCACTCGGCCGCCTCGGCAAGCCAGAGGAGGTGGCTGCCGTTGTGGCCTTCCTCGCCTCCGAAGGCGCCAGCTTCGTGACTGGCCAGTGTTACGACGTCAGCGGCGGCCGCGCGACTTACTGATCCCTGACGCCTAGAAATCGAATTGCGCGATGTTGGCCTTGTTGATGAGGACCGGAGGACCGAGCACGATCTCTGTCCCGCGGACCTCGACGGAGCCGAGCCTGCCGGCTTCCAGCGACTTCGTCCCCTCTGGAATGCTTTCCTGGGCCAGGAGTGAGCCCGCGTACACAGTGAGGTACCCGAGGTCGCGCGTGTCCCAGAGCACGATCGTCTGCACAATGCCAGCGTCGATGTACGGCTTGCAAATGCTGGGCAGCGAGAGCCCTATGACCTTGACATCCGAGCGTCTCGCCTGGCGAACGGCTTCGGCTGCACCAGGGACGGCGGGCGCGGAGATGGCCATCACCAACTCGACCGATGGGTACACCCTGAGAATCGTTTGTGTTTCGGAGAAGGCCTTGTCGCGGTCATCGTCGCTCGGGCGAATCGTGGCGAGCTGGAGATCGGGGTACTTGTCGCCGAGCCGCTTCTTGATGAAGGCAATCCATTCGTTTTGATTCGCGGCGCTGAGAGCACCGGTAATGATGGCGAACTCGCCTTTGCCGTCGAGAAGGCGCGCCGCCTCGTCTGTCAGCGCATTCGCGATGCCTTCAGGGGTGGCCTGGTTGACGAAGTAGTCGCGGGCGTCCGGCTCGGCATCCGCATCCCAGCTCAGCACGCCGATTCCACGCTGCCGCGCTTTCCTCAGCACCGTTGATATCCCCGCTCGGTTCTCCACCGCCACCGCAATGACGTCCACGCCCCTCGTGATCCAGTTCTCGACGAGCTCGTTTTGTCTTGCCGCATCCAGGCTGGTCGGCCCGTCCCAAATCAGATCGACGCCAAGCTCTTTCGCGGCCTCCGCGGCGCCGGTGCGGCAGCTGACGAAATACGGGTCCCCTTTCGCTTTTGGCATGACGGCAACCACAGGCCGTCGTGTGCCCGTGGGCGCACTGGCCTCGGAGCCGCCGCGAAGCACCGGTTGGATGGACCGGATCAGCCAGACATTCGTGCCGGCCACCAGGATCGCGCCGCCGAGGATCGCGCCGCACAGGATCGCCACTTGGCTGTTCTTCACAGGTGTCTCCTCTTCCTCGGAATGTACTGCGAGCGGGGCGTGTCCACGCGTGCGCAGACGGTCGACGGCAATCGTTGCCACGAGGAGCGTGCCGATCAACACGCCGGTGAGCTCGGACGGCAGCGCGGCCAAGTGTAGGCCGTTCTTCAAGACCGAGAGTGCCGCCAGGCCAAGGAGCGTGCCCCACAAGTTGCCGCGCCCGCCGAACACGGAGGTGCCGCCGAGCACGACTGCTGTGATCGCATCCAGCTCATAACCGGTCCCCGCGTCCGACCTTGCTTGGCCGAGGTGTGCCACATAGATGAGCGCGGCGACACTCGAGACCAAGCCGGCGAGAAGATAGACGAGAGCCAGGCGCTTCGAGACGGGGATGCCGGCATAACGGGCGCCGGCCGCCGAGAATCCAATCGCGTAGAGTGCACGACCGAGCACCGAACGGTGCAGCAAAATGACGTAGGCGACGAAGACGAGCAGAAAGATTGGGAGCTGTGCTGGTACGACGCTCCATAGATATCCCTGCCCCAACAACAGGAAGCCGCTGGGAAACTCGGTGTAATTCACCGCGCCGCGCGTGACGGCCTCCGCAAGCCCGCGGAACAGGGAGAACGAGCCCAGCGTGACGATCAGCGGCGGCAGATTGAGCCGCGCAATCAAGAGCGCATTCAACCCACCACCCGCGAGGCCGACGAGCACGGCGATCGACGCGGCCGCCGGCAGCGGGAGGCCCCAGTCGCGATAGGCGGCACCAAAGAGCACCGCTGCCAAGCCCAGCAGCGAGCCGACGGAGAGATCGATGCCACCCGTAATGATGACTGGCGTGAGGGCGATCGCGAGCAGGCCGAGCTCGATGCTCAGCCTGGTGACCTCGAAGCCGTTACCCAGGGTGAGGAAGTTCGGCGCGATGGCGGAGAAGATGGCAATCTCGACTAGAAGCGCGACGAGGAGGATCCACTCGCCATTCGGGAACCAACGGTCAAACATAGGCGGGTCCCTGGGGCCTGATCCTTGTCCTCTGTGTGTCGGCGCGTTCACGCGCGGCATCGAGGGCGACCGCCGCGAGGATGATACCGCCCTGAATCGCTCGTTCCCAGTACGCGCTCACGCCCAGGAATGTGAGCGCAGGACCGATGGCGCTCAGGAGGGTGACGCCGAGCAGCGTTCCCACGATGTTCCCTTGACCTCCACGAATGGCTGCGCCGCCGACGACGACGGCGGCGATCACCTTCATCTCGAGGCCCAATCCGGCGTTGGTCGGGATCTGGTTGAAGCGCACTGCGTTCAGCAGAGCCGCAAGGCCGGTCAACCCTCCAGCGACAGCGAAGACGGACAGCTTGACGAACGCGGTGTCGAATCCCACGAGCCGCGCGGCATCTGGATTCGATCCCGTGGCGTAGATGGCTCGTCCGACGGCCAGGTGGCGCATCCCCCACGCCATCGCGCCAACCAGGGCGATAGCGACGGCGCCCATCGCGACGGGGTACAGCGATTGCGTCAGTCCAAGCCACTGGAACCCTGTGGGCAGATCCTGCACCCACGCGCCCTCCGTGCCCCATCGCAGCGCATCACGGAGCGCCACCATCATCGCAAGCGTGACCACGATCGAGGGCACGCGTACTTTGGCGACCAGCAGGCCGTTGATCGCTCCCGTGGCGGCGCCGACAGCGCACGCGGCGAGACCGGCGGCCAGCACGGGAAGACCGGCCTTTGCCGCCAGGCCGGCCGTGACGCCGCAAACGGCGAACACCGATCCCACGGAGATGTCGATTTCGCCGGTCAGGATGACGAGCGTCGCACCGAGCGCGATAATTAGCACCGGCAGATTTGCCAGAAAGAGATCCCTGAGGTTGGCGCGCGCAAAATAGCCAGGGGCGACGGCTGCGAGGACTATCGCCAATGCCGCGATGGCAATGACGACGGAGACTTCCCTACGGTGGCGCCTGAGCATCACTTGTGCTGACCCTCGTAGCGCGGGCCTTTCGCCTTGCCGACTCCATCGGTGTGCTCCAGCGCCAAGTCCAGAATCTTCTGCTGTGTGGCTTCCTCGCGCGCCAGCACACCGCTCAGCGTGCCGGCACGCATCACGGCGATCCGGTCGCTCATCCCGAGAATCTCGGGCAGCTCCGACGAGATCATGATAACGGCAAGACCCTGCTCCGCCAGATCTTGCATGAGCGCGTGAATCTCCGATTTCGAGCCGACATCCACTCCTTGCGTGGGCTCGTCGAGAATCAGCACCCTGGGCTCGATCGACAACCAGCGCGCGAGCGCCACCTTCTGCTGATTGCCACCGGAGAGCGATCCAACATTTGCCGAGACCGAGGCGGTCTTGATTCGCAACTGATCGACATAGCGCCGAGCCGTCGCTCGCTCGAGAGCGCGATCGATGAGTCCTCGGCGTGCGACCGCTCGCAGATTTGCGAGGCTCGTGTTCGCGGTTACCGGCATGTCCAGCAGGACTCCATGCTGCCGTCGATCTTCCGGCAGGTAGCCGATGCCCAGCCGAATGGCATCCGCCGGTGAGGCAATCCGGGCCGGCACGCCGCGCAGTAGAATGTCACCACTATCAGCCGGCCTCAGACCGAAGAGTGTTTCCGCCAACTCGGTTCGACCGGAGCCCACGAGACCGGCCAGGCCGAGGATCTCGCCCTCTTTCACGGACAACGTCACGTCGTCGACGCCCGCCGCCCGACTAGACAGGTGGCGCACCTCGAGCACGACATCCCCCGTGGTCACGACACGCTTCGGAAATACGGCGGCGAGCTCGCGCCCTACCATCATCTGAATGAGCTCGCCTCGTGCGACTTGGCCGACCTCTCGTATGGCGATTGCCTCGCCGTCTCGTAGGACGGTCACACGGTCGGCGATGGTGGAGATCTCCTCCAACCGATGCGAGATATAGATGATGCCGACGCCGTGACCGCGCAACAGCGCGATCACGTTGAACAAGCTCTCGACCTCGCGTCCGGTGAGCGACGCGGTGGGCTCGTCCATGATGAGGATCTTCGCGTCGGCGCCCACGGCTTTGGCGATCTCGACGAGCTGTTGCTCGGGCATGCTCAGCGTCTCGACGAGCCGTGCTGGCTCGATGGAGGCGCCAACGCGCGCCAGCAGCTCGGCGGCGTGGTGGTTCCTGGCTCGCCAGTCGACCCGGCGCCAGGCGTGCCCGCTCTCCAGAGCGAGAGCGATGTTCTCCGCGACGCTCAGATGAGGAAAGAGGCTGGGTTGTTGGTAAATGGCCGCAATGCCGAGCGACCGCGAGGTGGCCGGATCCATGTGCGGGATCCGCGTGCCCATGACGCTCAGCGTGCCGGCATCCGCGGTCTCCGCGCCGGTGATGATCTTGATCAGCGTGGACTTGCCCGCACCGTTCTCACCAATCAGCGCATGGACTTCCCCGGCCCGCAGCTCGAAGGACACGTCTTGCAGCGCGCGCACGCCGGCAAACGATTTGGTGATCGCGCTCGCTTCGACAAGAAGTCCCGCCACCTCGGCGAAGATTAGTCCAGGTGTGCTCGGAAAGGAAGCGTCGCCGTTGTGTTGTGCTCTGCAAAACCGTGTCGCCGATCAAAGAAAGGCTTGTTTGACGTCCCGGGTGTCGGCGTATCCTGGTGGCGTTGGCCAGGGGCTGGTCTGGCGCGGCGCAACAAATCAGCGTCTCAGCCAAGGGCGATCCCGTGGAGAGGCGTAGCCGGGCCGTGGGAGCATCGGCGGGTTTTCGCGGCTGAAGGAAGGGTGGCGTGAGCGCTCATTATCTTGCGTTCGATCTCGGTGCCGAGAGTGGCCGAGCGATGCTCGGCCGACTGCAATCGGGCGTCCTCGACGTGCGGGAAATCGACCGATTTCCCAACGAGCCGATTCGGCGAAACGGTTCACTCCGCTGGGATATCCGGCGCTTGTGGGACGAGATGAAGCGGGCGCTGGATGGGGTGTCCGGCATGGGGCTGGAGAGCGTGGGGCTGGATACGTGGGGTATCGACTACGCGCTCGTGGGACAGGATGGCGAGCTGCTCGAGGAGCCCTATCACTATCGCGACACACGCACCGAAGGCATCATGGAGGCGGTGTTCGAACGGGTGGCGCCCGAGCGGATCTATGCCGTCACCGGTATTCAATTCCTGCCGATCAACACGCTGTACCAGCTCTATGCGGCGTGCCGTTCCACGCCGGCCGTCATTGCCGCCGCCCGCGCGCTGGTCACGATTCCGGACCTGCTCAACTACTGGCTCACGGGTCGACTCAACTCGGAGTACACGAACGCGACGACCACGCAGTTCGTCGATGCAACGACGCGCTCTTGGGCTGTAGACTTATTGGCCGATCTCGAGCTGCCCACACAGCTCCTCATGCCCATCGTCGAGCCGGGAACCGTGATGGGACCGATCACCAAGGATGTCTCCACGACGGTCGCTGGCATACCGGTGGTCGCGCCAGCGTGTCACGACACGGCTTCCGCCGTGGCATCAGTGTGGGGCGGAGGCACCACGGCATTCCTGAGCTCGGGGACCTGGTCCTTGCTGGGGACCGAACGCGCCGCGCCGCTGATTACGCCGAAGGCTCGGGACTTGAACTTCACCAACGAAGGCGGTGTCTGCGGAACGACGCGCTTGCTGAAGAATATCGGCGGCTTGTGGCTCCTGCAGTCGTGCCGGCGGAGCTGGGCGGCGGCGGGACAGCGCTTCGACTACGCGGAGTTGATGGCGGCTGCCGGTGAGGATCAGCATGCGTTCCTGTCGCTGTTCGACCCGGATCACCGGGCATTCCTCCATCCGGAGAACATGGTATCGGCCATTGCGCAATACTGCCGCCAAACAGGACAACCGGAGCCGTCGGGGCCACCCGCGTACACGCGATCGATTCTCGAGAGCCTCGCGTTCAAGTATCGCGTCGTCCTCGAGTCGCTCGAAGAGATCACGGGAACGAGGTTCGACGAGATCCGCATCATCGGCGGAGGCTCACGGAACCGGCTGCTCAACCAGTTCACCGCCGATGCCACAGGCCGGACAGTGGTCGCGGGGCCCGTCGAGGCCGCTGCCCTGGGGAACATCGCCATGCAGATGCTCGCGACGCAGGCGGTGGCCTCCCTCGACGAGGCCAGACGCGTAATCGACCGGTCCTTCCCGGTCGAGCGGTTCGAGCCATCAGCATCGGAGCGGTGGGAGCCACACTATCGACGCTTTCAAGAGTACGTGGAGTTCATGTATGTCTGATACGCTCACGAGCGAGACCAAATTTCTGCAGGACCTATGGGAGGATGAGCAAGCGGCGGCCCTCGAAGACCGCCCTCTCGAGCTGTTGCGCTATCGCTCGAATCTGCTTGGCGCCGACTTGCGCATCACGAATTTCGGCGGCGGCAACACGAGCTCGAAGTTCCAGCTACCCGATCCGGTCTCCGGAAAGCCGGAGCGTGTGCTTGCGGTCAAGGGCAGCGGCGGCGACCTCAGGTCGATCGGCGCGTCCGGGTTTGCGATCCTCTCGCTCGACCGGCTCGAGAGCCTGATCTCACGCTATCGCGGTGAAGCGCACGAAGACGAGATGGTTGCGTACTATCCCTTGTGCGCGTTCGGCGAGAACCGTGTGGCCGCCTCAATCGACACTCCCCTTCACGCCTTTCTGCCGTTTCCCCATGTCGATCACCTCCACCCGGACTGGGCGATCGCGCTCGCGGCGAGCGCAAACGGTGAGCGGAAGCTCGCGGCGTTCAACGAGCGGTACGGGCGCCGGATCGTGTGGGTGCCGTGGCAGCGTCCCGGCTTCGAGCTGGCGCTGATGTTGCGGCGCGCCGTCGAGGAACACCCGGGATGTGACGGCATCGTTCTGGGGAGCCACGGCTTGTTCACCTGGGGCGATTCACAGCGCGACTGCTACTGGAACAGCATCAAGACGATCGACCAGATGGGCGAGCTCATCCAAGACCACGCGCGACGTTCCGAGCGGCCCATGTTCGGCGGGCCGGCAGTGACCGCAGCATCCGATCGCGAGTCACTGAGAGCGGCTGTGCTGCCGTACCTCCGGGGTCTCGTCTCTTCGACGCGGCGCGTGATCGCCCACGATGACGATTCGGACGATGCGCTCACCTTCGCGAGCTCACAGTGGGCCGCAGAGCTGTGCCAGATGGGCACGAGCTGTCCAGATCACTTCCTCCGGACTCGCATCTGTCCACTGTTCATTCCGTGGAATCCTGCAGAAGAGGAGCTCCCCGCGTTGAAGGCGCGTATCCTCGAGCGTCTCGAGCGGTATCGCGAGGACTACGTCTCATACTACCGATCGTTCGCGCAGCCTGACTCTCCCGCTCTTCGAGACTCCAATCCTTCGGTCGTCGTGATCGCGGGGCTCGGCGTGTTTGGGTTTGGCAAGAGCAAGCGCGAAGCCCGCATCACGACGGAGTTCTTCCTCAACGCGATTCACGTCATGGCCGGCGCCAACGCCCTGGAGGCGCACGCAGGCACGGAGGACACGGCGGCCCTAAAGGGTCGCCCTGCCAGACATCTGCCACAGGCGCGGCACGCCGACCAGGCGAGCGAGTTCAAGAGCTTCCACAACTACGTCGCGCTCCCGAGGTCGGAAGCGTTCCGCATCGAGTACTGGGCGCTCGAAGAGGCAAAGCTCCAGCGCATGCCGCCCGAGCGCGAGCTCAGTCGCAAGGTGGCCCTCGTCTTGGGTGGTGCTAGCGGCATTGGCCGCGAGGTGGCGCTCCAGATTGCCAGCCGTGGCGGTCATCTGGTCATTGCCGATCGGGACGCGGCTAGCGCGGAGGCGGCCGCTCGGGAGACGGCGGCGCTGTCGTCCGGCGAGATGGTCGCCGCGGTGCCGCTGGACTTGGCGTCGCGCGAGACGATCGCATCGGCGCTGCGTCAGGCCGTGCTGCGCTTCGGCGGCTTCGACATCGTCGTGAATACAGCGGCCATCTACCCCACGCCAGACCCCGATGCCAACGTGGAAGAGGTCTGGAGCCGGGCGTTGCAAATCAACGTCACGAGCAACTACGTGCTGGCGGAGGAAGCAGCGAAGGTCTTGAAGGAGCAGGGCCTGCCGGCGACGATGGTCTTGACGAGCTCGGCGAACGCGATCGTCCCGAAGCGTGGGAGTGAGGCCTACGATGTGAGCAAGGCCGCCATCAATCATCTGATCCGGGAGCTGGCCATCGGCTTGGGGCCGCTCATCCGCGTGAATGGCATCGCGCCGGCGACGGTCATCGAAGGGTCCGCGATGTTTCCGCGTGATCGCGTGATCGTAGCGCTGAAAAAGTACGGCATCGCGCACACGGAAGACGAATCGACCGAGAGCCTGCGCGGGAAGCTGGCGGCGTTCTATGCGCGTCGTACGATTACGCACCAGCCGATTCTTCCGCGGGATTGCGCAAACGCGATCTGCTGGCTGGCCGGAGACGACAGCGCCAAGACCACCGGCCATGTGATTCCCGTCGATGGCGGTCTGCCCGAGGCGTTCCTGCGCTGAACCGGAAAAGGGGGACAGTCCCCTTTTCCGGTTACGCCGGTACCATGTGCATCAACTCGTCATTCGGATAGATATGATCGACATTGTCGGGCGTGACCAACTGGTGCCTGACGAATACGGCTGGCGGGATCGGTCGTCGGTGCAGGATATCGAGTGCCACCCCGACGATGGCTGGACCGTAGCGCTCGGGAAAGTACGCGACCGACCCAATAAGGCGGGTGTCCGGTTCGCGCAACTCGTCGCGTCCTTCCGGTGAGGCGTTCTGCCCCATGATCGCGCAGCACTCGGTACGGCCTGCCTCTTGAAACGCGCGCAGGGCGCCCAAGGCGCTCGGATCGTTGATGGCGCCGACCAGCAGACGACGCGCCCGCGTGGTTCGCAAGTGCCGCCGCATGGCTTCGAAGCTGGTTCCGAGCTTGCCATCACCATCGAGATATGTGACCCGGCAGCCTTCGAGTGACGGACAGATGTCCTTCATCCCCACCAGCATCCCGGTCAGCCGCATCTTCGGCAAGCTGCCGGCGCGTGGCAACGCCATCAGCAGGATCTCGTCCACCTCGGCGTGCCAGCGATGTTTCGCCCACCGACCGAGCTGGCGCCCACCCATGAGACCCGCCTCGTAGTTGTTCGCGCCGAAGTACGTGGCACCGGGGTGCGGGATCTCAATGGCAATCAGTGGAATGTTTGCTTCCCGATACTTCGCGGCCACGATCGGCGCGACGTACTCGTCGGTCTGGAACTCGATCACGAGATCGACCTTCTCGCGGACGAGCACGTCAGCGTTTCGGAGCGCCGTTTTCGCGTTGTAGCAGTTGTCGACGGAAATCAGCTCGATGCCTTCCGCGTTCGCAGCGCGGATCAACCCTGCCGAGACCTCCTTCGAGAACTGATAGTCGGTGCCTTGCGCCGCGTACCCGAGCCTGTGGAGCTTCTGTTTGAACGGACGCAGACACGATCGATACAGGTTCTCGCTGACCTTCTCGACCATGCCGCATCGCTCGAGCGTGTAGAGGAGCCGGAACGCCATGCTCTTGGGGAGCTCGCTTCGGGCGGTGACCTCACGCAGAGACAATGCCTCGCCGGGCGAGCGAAACGCCGACAACAACTGAGACGAGTGCACGACTGACTTGACCAAATACCGATCCCGCGCAGGCGATTGGCTGGTCATACCCGTATCACTTCCTGCCGCTGCCGCCGTCGGCAGCTTCGGCGGGGTCATTGCTGACATCCCACATCCCTCCTGCTATGGTGCGGGACAATTTTGTCACGTCGCCGCCGGCGGGGAAACAGAAGACAGTTCGCGCGCACGTGTATCGCACTGCGAAATGGACGAAGCCGGGTCCTGCGGGATGGCGGCGCACGAGAAAACCTCGTGATCTGGCGCGGCAGACCGCACCAGCTTGGGGATTAGGTGCAACAGTATACGCGCGGCGACGTTTCTCTACGTAAAATGCGTCCAACCGATGAAATACGCTTTGAAGCGACCTTGCCGAGGCGGTATCGTGCACCGCGGGGGGACCGTGGAGGGATGGTGATGCGCACTGACCAGAGGAAAACCGCTCCGAGGATATGCCCACGCCAGGTGATGCGAGCCGCGACTGTTGCGGCGGCAATTTGCGCCGCTGGAAGCTCTGGCGGGGCTGCCCCGCCGTTACCCCTGGTCCATGAAACCACGTCACCTGCGGTGCGCACACAGCCGTCCGCGCCCGACGCCGAGCCGCTCGCGCTCGACGACCACACGGGGTTCGAGCCGATCTTCGACGGCAGCAGCATGAACGGATGGGATGGCGACGCCTCCTTTTGGCGAGTCGAGAACGGCGCGCTCGTCGGGGAGAGCACCGCCGAGAATCCAGTCGAGCAGAACACCTTTCTCATTTGGCGCGGCGGCGAGCCAAAGGACTTCGAGCTGAAAGTCGAGTTCCGTCTCAGCGCGACCAACAGTGGCATCCAGATCCGCAGCGCGCAGGTGCCGGCCGGCGGTGACGTTGGCAAGTGGGTGCTAGCGGGCTACCAGGCAGACATCGACTTCGAGAACGCCTACACCGGGATGATCTACGAGGAGCGCGGGCGTGGCTTTCTCGCGCGGCGCGGCCAGGCGGTCTACGTGCCGGCTGGCGAGGGTGCGCGTCCGCGAATCGTTGGCAACCTGGAGCGAAGCGCCGACGAGCTCAAGGCAATCATCAAGACCAGCGACTGGAACCATGTGCACATCATCGCGCGTGCGAACATGATCGTGCAGATCGTGAACGGGCAGGTGACGAGCCTACTCGTGGATGACGACGCCGAGAACCGGTCGCTCGGCGGATTGATCGGCTTCCAGATGCACAGCGGTGATCCGATGAAGGTGGAGTTCCGCAACATCTACCTGAAAACTTTCTAGCACGGCGCGCTCGGCGAGCGCGCCCTACCTCATGATGTCGCTCGATAGCGGTCCCGCGCGCCGGGTCTTCCCTCCGCGCGTCGTCAATATCGATGATCTGCGGGCGCTTGCCAAGCGCCGGCTGCCCCGCGTGGTCTTCGACTACATCGATGGCGGCGCCGAGGGCGAGGTGACGCTGCGCGAGAATCGGCGGGCCTTCGAGACGGTGACGTTTCGGCCGCGCCATGCCGTAACGGTGGCGAGCTGCGATCTTGGAGCAACGGCTCTGGGCACCCGCCTGAACGTGCCCTTCCTGCTGGCGCCTGTGGGCAGCACCCGCATGTTCTATCCGCGCGGCGAGGCAGTGGCCGCACGCGCCGCGGGCGAAGCCGGTACGGCGTATACGCTCTCCACGCTGTCCGGATGCACGCTCGAAGAAGTCAGGGCGGGATCGACCGGACCGCTCTGGTATCAGCTCTATTTGGTCGGTGGGCGTGACGTGGCCCAAGCCGCCATTGAACGCGCGCGCGCGGCAGGATTTTCGGCGCTCGTCATTACGATCGATACAGCAGTTGCCGGGCTCCGTGAGCGGGACGTGCGGAACGGCAGCCAAGAGCTGCTGAGTGGCAACATCGTGTCCAAGCTTCGTTATGCGCCGCAGCTGCTCGCGCGTCCGCGCTGGCTCACCGGCTTCCTTCGCGATGGTGGGCTCATGCAGTTTCCCAACGTCGTCATTCCGGGGAAAGGCCCGATGTCGTATGCGGACGTCAGCGTCGCCCTCGAAGAAGCCGCGGTGACCTGGAGCGATTTGAAATGGATCCGTGAGGTGTGGAAGGGGCCGCTGGTGGTCAAGGGCGTGCTCACCGCCGAAGATGCACGGCGCGCCATAGACGAGGGGGCGCAGGGCATTGTCGTATCCAATCACGGTGGCCGCCAGCTCGACGGCGTGAGAGCCACCCTCCGTGCGTTACCGGAGGTTGCCGGGGCCGTCGGCGGGAAGGCGGAGCTGTTTCTCGACGGTGGGATCCGTCGCGGGACCGATATCGCGAAGGCGCTATGCCTTGGCGCCAGCGCGGTCCTCATCGGCCGGGCGTATGCCTATGGTTTGGGCGCGGCGGGTGGCGCGGGAGTGGCGCGCGCGATTCAGATTCTCCAGACGGACCTTCTGCGCACACTCAAGCTGCTCGGCTGTGCCTCGGTTGCCGAGCTCGATCGTTCGTACGTCGACGTGCCAGCGGACTGGAGTGGACGCTAAAAGGAACCGGGTACGTTTTCGACCCCGAAAGGTACCCGGTTCCTTTTTCGTATGATGCAATTATCCCGTCCCGCCCGCAAAGGCGATGTAGATCAGCGCGACGAACAGGCAAAGTGCAGCGCCGTAGCCCTTGGCTCCGGACCAAGGCGTCATCTCCACATCGCCGGAATACTGCTGCTGCCAGGGTTGCGGAAGCGGTCTGAGGGATGTAATGGCCAGCATTACGGCGACCAATACGACGAACGCGAGGCCCAGGAAGTGGAACTCGTGCATGACGTCCGGGGCGAGATACCGATACCGCGTGACCCCGTCGCTGACCTCCTGGCCGAGCGGCACGAAGTAGCCGGCAGCGATCAGCGCGAGCCCGAGAATCAACGCCGTGTTTGCCGCAAGTGGCGGCGTGCGCCGGTTGAGCATTCCGATCACGACCACGCTCAAAATCGGGATGAAATACAGACCGTTCATCTTCTGGAGGTACGCAAAGATGCTCTCGGTTTGCGCCAACCACGGCGCGATGAGCATCGAGACGATGGCGATGATCCATCCGACGATCTTGCCCGCGCGGACCAGCTGATGATCATTCGAGTCGCGGTTGATGAACGGTTGGTATATCCCGTAGCTGAAGATCGTCGTGGTGCTGTTGAGCGCAGAGTTGAACGAGCTGAGGATCGCGCCGACCATGACGGCGGCGAAGAAGCCCACCAGGGGCCAGGGCAGAACGTCGCGGACCAGTGTCCCGTACGCGTAGTCTGCCCGCACCCCTTGCTCGGCGTACAGCTGGTAGGCGACGATGCCCGGGAGCACGAGATAGAGCGGGCCGAGGAGCTTCAGCGCGGCGCAGAGCAGTACGCCCTTCTGCCCTTCCCTGAGGGAGTTGGCGCCAAAGGTTCGCTGAATGATCTGTTGGTTGGTGCACCAGTAGAAGAGATTGAGCAGGATGATCCCAGTGAACACGGTCGCGAAGGGCACCGACGAGTCGGGTCCTCCGATCGAGTCGAGGCGCGCCGATTGTTGTGAGTGAATGAGGCGGAGCCCCTCGACCACTCCCCCATCGCCTTGCAGGGTGCCGACCGCGGCGAGGCCGAAGTAAGTCATCAGCAGCCCGCCGATCAAGAGCCCGATCCCGTTGATCAGATCGGAGACCGCGACCGTCCGCAGCCCGCCGAACAGCGCGTAGCAGGAGCCGATCAGTCCCACGAGCCAGACCATCAGCCACAACACACAGGTGTCCGCGTCCACCCGCAGACCGAGGAAGGTCACCGCATCCCCCGAGATCCCGAGGAGCCCTTGGATGTCGAGCATCTGGCTCAGTCCCGCCGCGCCGGTGTACAACACGATTGGCAGCAGGATCACGGCGTACGCGCTGAGAAAGATCACGTCCGCGATCGTGCGCGTCACCGCGTCGTAGCGCTCGCACAGGTACTGCGGCACCGTGGCGATCCCGCTCTTGAGAAACCGCGGCAGGAAGAACAACGCCATGGCGACCAGCGCCAGCACGGCGACGACCTCCCAAACCATCACGGCGAGCCCATCGTTGAAGGCTGCGCCGTTGAGCCCAACCATCTGCTCGGTCGAGAGGTTGGTCAGCAGCAGAGAGCCCGCGATGAACGGTGCGGTCAGGCGGCGGCCGGCAAGGAAGTAGCCGATTCCGGTGAGGTGATCATCCTGCCTGGTCAGCCGCCAGGTTGCCACAGCCACGAGGGAGGTGAAGAGGGCGAACGTGAGAAGCGTCAGGAGTTGCAATGGTAGGCCCCGTCACCGCCGCAAGCCGTAGGGCGATGGCATGTCGTCGGCCTGCACATCCTTGAACTTCGCCAACGTCTGCTGTGCCCGCTGCTCGTCGCCGATCTTCGCGTAATAACGGGCTAGCACGTAGTACGCCGACGCGTAACCCGGATCGAGGCGGATTGCCTCCAAGAGAGCGCGCTCGACGTCGGCCGTCGGCCCTTCGCGAAGGAGCGCTTTTGCGTACTCATACTGCCCGTAGGGAAGCTCTGGATCGGTGCGAACGGCTCGATAGAGCCAGCCCAGCCCGCGCTCGATGTCACCCTGATCCACCAAGAGCCGGCCAAGGTCCACGTGGGGCCACACGTAACGAACCCGAAGCCGCTCGATCGTCGCGATGGCATTGCTGAACAGCTCGCGTGCCCGGTCCGGTTGTCCCATGACCTCAGCGACGAGACCTTCGTAGTAGCGCGCCTTGTAGTGGTCCGGGCTGAGGGTGCTCGCTCGCCCGAAGGATGTGGCAGCTTCCCGATACCGCTTCTGCTCGTAGAGGTGGCGCGCCAGATGATAGTGCAGGTCCGCCTCCTCAGGGGCGAGGGCCAGCGCCTCTCGGATGTGGGTCTCGAACTGTGGCGCATCCCCAAGGAGGTATTCGGTCACCGCCAGCAGCTTGTAGAGCGGCGCCTGTCGCTGGCCCGCTGCCAGCGCGCGCGTCGCGAGATCGCGCGCGCGCAAGAGGTCGCCACGCCGGAATGCCTCCACGGCGCCCGCCATGAGGGCGTCGGTGGGCGCTGACAGCGGCGCGAGATCCGCAATCGAGGAAGGATCGGAGGCGTCTGGCACGCGGGGCGGTGCTTGCGCGGCCTGAAGGGCACGAGTAACCGAAACGGCAAGTCCCAGCGCTGCCAGACTTGTTCCGAAGAGGACGCGGTGCCACACTGTGTGAGCAGTTTCAGGTGACAGAGAATCAGGTGTCAACTGGTTAATGTGGTCCAGGCGATAGGCATTCGTATTGCACTGAGAAACACGGGTCCCTTCCCCGCCCTGGCCACGCCATTCGCCGGGTAGGCCACAAGGCTGTTGAGAGAGGGCCGTGCGGCCTGCGAGTGTCC